>CAIYQH010000455.1 GCA_903928285.1 uncultured Bacteroidales bacterium | reverse complement strand
CCCGCCAACAAGGCAGTGGTTTATTTCGTCAGGTCCAGTTCCACTGGATTTGCCATCAACTTCAGCTATTTTGACAGTACAAAATTTATTGGAATATTCGCCGGTAAAGGGTATTTCCGGTACGAATGTGAACCCGGCACCCATCTTTTCTGGGCCCGTTCGGAAAATAAGGATTTTGTCGAAGCACGCGTTGAAGCAGGAAAGATCTACTTTCTGGAGGCAATTGTGCAGATGGGGTGGGTGAAGGCGCAGGTTGCATTAGAACCCGTTGACCCGAAAAACCCAAAAAAGATGAAGGGCATTTTAAAAGTCCTCGCTAAAAAATCCCCGGAAACATTCACGGAGGATGAGTTAAAAAGCAGGGCAGAAGAGTTTACCGATGTGGTTGCACGAGGCATGGCAAAGCACAAGGAGGATCTGGAAAAGAAAAATGAAATCAAGCAACTTGAACCAACCATGTACTATACCAAATAAACTGCTTGATTTTACCAACAGATTTAATCCAGGAACCCTCTCCACTGCTCTCTCCCCTCCTGAAGATTCATAGAGAGGGTTCTTTTATGTTTGGTATCCTTGCCGACGAGTAACCTTATGGCCGTTCTTGCCCTCATTTCCAGGGGGGAGATGTTTATCCTACATATTCAGCGCCTGCTTGAGGATCTTATACCCGGCAGTACTGGCACGTAACTTGGCGCCGGTTTTGGTAAGAACAGCATAATTTTCCTTGTCGTAATATTCGATCCTGTCGATAAACCGGGCATTGACGATATAGGACCTGTGGATGCGGATAAACTGGGCGGGGTCGAGATGGGTTTCAAAATATTTCATGGTCTTCTCCTTCAGATGTTTGGCATCTTTGGTGAAGATCATCACATAGTCGCCCTCTGCCTCCAGGTAAACCACCTCGTCGATGGGAATTACACTCACCTTATGCCTTGATTTCACCGCGATGCGCTGCAGGAATTCGGGATTTTCCTCGAGGGTTTTCACAAGGTTTTGTACCGGCATAATAGCCCTTTCACCGCTCCCGGCCTGGGCCAGCGCCTTTTGCACCGCCTGGGTGAACCGCTCCTTTGAATAGGGTTTTAGCAGATAGTCGATGGCATTCATCTCAAAAGCCTTGATGGCATACTGGTCGTAGGCCGTGCTGAAGATGATCAGGGGCGGCTGATCAAGCAGGTCGAGCAATTCCAGGCCCGTCAGCTTGGGCATCTGGACATCGAGGAACACCAGGTCTGGTTTGAGCTCCTGGATGGCTTTCAGGCCGCTGAAACCATCGGCAAACTCGCCCAGGATCTCTATCCCGGGAAAACCCTTCAGGTAAAACTTAACCACATCCCTTGCGGGTTGTTCATCGTCGATTAGAATGGTGCGGAGGGCCATAGATAAGTATGTATTATAAACGATAACAGAATAACGGTTCAGATGCGGTCCAAAGTCAGCCGATGATTGTTCAGACCGTCTTTATTTCGGTATTTGGCAGACTCAAAAATACAGAGAATCTGGTTCCTTCGACCGCGGTCCGCAGCAATTTATCATTTTTATAGAGCAGGCGCAACCGTTCTCGGATGTTCTTCAGCCCGATGCCGGTTCCCTTGCGCGCATGGGCGTTGGGGTCGAAATCGTTCACGATGCTGATCTCCAGATAACCCGCCTTATAAACGCAATCCATGACAATGCTGACCTGCTCGGTACTTTCATAAACCCCGTGCTTGATGGCGTTCTCAAAAAGGGGCTGCAGAAGCATCACCGGGATCTGGTGCGCGGCGCAGTCGCCCGCGAGGTTGAAGCTGAACAGGAGTTTATCGCCGAACCTCACCTTTTCGATCTCGAGGTAGTGCCTGATATTGACCATCTCCTTTTCAAGCGTGGTGAAGCTGGTTGCATTATGAGAAACGGAATAGCGCAGGAAATCGGATAATTTGATGACCATGTCGCGCGCCTTGTCGGGATTAGTGATGGTAAGCGAACTGATCGAGTTGAGGCTGTTGAACAGGAAGTGGGGGTTGATCTGTGATTTCAGCATATTCAGCTCGGTCTCCTTGAGCACCTCCCGCCGACGCGATTCCACCTTCACCTTTTCCTGCAGGTTGATATAATAGATGAACAGGTAATAGGTCAGGGCAATGACCGTATAAAAAATAATCCCGAGGATGACCTCATAGGGGATGGAGACCACCAGCAGGTCCATAAAGACCTTGTTGTGGGCGAAGCCCGTACTCAGGACAGTATAGGAGAGCCCGATCCACACTGCCATTGTCAGGGTTAAAAAAGAGAGGTGGTTGAAAATTACATTCCAGATATTTTTCTGATCAGGTATGGAGTACCGCACAATGTACCACATGGAGATGCCGGCGCTACAGAAAAGGCCGTTGAAGACCAGGCTGTCGGCAATGGAGACCTCGACAGGAAGAAAACAGACAAAATAAAAAACTGAAAAGTGGACCCCCGCGATGAGGGCCCACAAACCAAAATAAACGGAAACGGATCTTGTATTCAGGAAAACCGGGTGTTGCATAGGGTTCGGTTTTCCGGTTAATAACTCTTCAGTTCTCCACCGCCAAAAATGGTGCTTCCTTTGATGATCAGTACCCTTGACTGGTCAGGGTTTTCTTTCACATAGGACCTTTTGTCGGAGAAGCCGCCCATGATCGAGGTCATTTTAAGCTGTACTTTCCAGTCGGCAGGAACGATCAGCGTTACACCGCCGAAGATAGTATTCACCTCGAGTTCGCTGACCCCGTCGGCGAGGGTGGCCTGTGTAAGATCAACTTCAGAACCGCCAAAGATACAGTTGATGTGTCCGCCACGGAAAACCTGGTGCATCACACGCTGTTTGCCGCCGCTGAAGATATTTTCCTCATGGATATAGCCGTCGTCAAGATTTTGGTTATTCAGGTGATGGACACGCATCTGCCAAAACTGTCCGGGCGACCTTCTTACCAGCAGGAGTACCCCGATGGCAATGAGCATCACCGGCCAGAACATATGGGTTATATTGAAGGTGACTTCAAAAATACGGGGAATGATGAAAATGGTACCGATCAGGATGAGAATGGTTCCCGGTGTACGGCTTTCACTACTGAAAAAGCTGACAAATCCGATGGCGATCAGGAGCATCTGCCAGGAAAAGATTATATGATGAATTTCGAATGGCAACCATCCTGTTTTTTCAATAAGCAACAGGATTCCTGCAATAATGATGATGACGCCGAGCGCATACTTCTTCTTTTGCTGACCATCGTAGTTTTTTACTTCGTTCGGTTCCATGGCTGTAAGATTTTGTGGTGTTAATTTTCTGATGAAGCAAAAGTATCGCGATTTCGCAGCGTACCAAACAACAAATCGACAGAGTACGGGAAAAACCCGACGAACGAACGATTGTGATCAGCTGGTAATGAACGGTTGCCGGAGGATACTCAGGAAAAACCTGCCATAACCTGCCATTAATCTTCTGCAACAGGAATAACCTCAGTATAATTCAATATAATCAAAGGTATTGCCTGTAAAAATAAGGAATTTTTCAAAACCGGCAAATGAAACAACCAGGGAGGCTGTATTCAGGCAGGGGTGAAAGCTTAGCTTTTCTGACTTTTTCAGGTTTTTGTCGATAAACAGGTGGACATGCCGGCCTGTATCGTGGATCAATCCGAAAGGAGAGACCGATCCGGGGGAGAGTCCCAGGTAGCGCTGCATTCTTTCGCCGGATGCGAAGGAGAGTTTCCCCTGTTTCAGGTGTTGTTCAAGGTCGCGTATCGCCAGGTCGCGCGAATGTTCGAGGATAACAAGGTAATGGAGGTTTCCCTTATGGTTCCTGAAAAAAAGGTTCTTACAGTGTGTCGCATCGATATCTTTCCAGTATTTCCCGGCCTCCTCTATTGTAGGTGCCGGCGGATGGGCAAAATAGCCATACGCAATATCCAGTTTGTCAAGCACCTCATAAACCAGCGGATCACCATTAAACATTTTTCAAAAAGTTTACCTGTCAAAAAAAACTTATTCAGCCCACCCATCACTATTCAACCCAACACCCCTCCAGTCAACTTCTCATTCCAATTTGATACAACCCCTGCATGATCAGCAATACCAGCACTCCCTCAAATGTTTACACTACCTGCATTGTTTGCATTGTTTGCATTGTTTGCATTGTTTGCATTGTTTGCATTGTTTGCATTGTTTGCATTATTTGCATTGCCTGCATTG
>CAIYQH010000454.1 GCA_903928285.1 uncultured Bacteroidales bacterium | reverse complement strand
TGACCTCAACCTTTTTGAAGCCCTCTCCTTTGCAGGCGATGTTTCAGAATTCGGGAACCGTAACAAGGTAGCCCTGATCCGGCAGACCAAAGGCGGGTCACAGGTGCATTATGTCGATTTGACAAGCGATAAAATTCTGAATTCCGATTATTACTATCTGCAGCCAAACGATGTTATCTATGTTTCACCGCTGGGATATAAAAGATGGGGACTGGGTTCTACCTTCCCATGGACCATTGTACTTACATCCATCTCCACGACCTTATTACTGATCAATTATTTCAAATTGTAAAATTTCATTTCCCGTGAACGAAACCATACAGGATCCTAAAAAGCTTGAACAAACTGTCGATTATAAGATCATTCTGTTTAAATTTTACCGCTATTGGTATTTCTTTGCCGTGACGATATTTATTGCGCTTATCATTGCATTTATCTTCAATAAATATACCACATCGGTTTATGAGGTAAAAACCACCGTTCTCGTCAAGGACAAGTCGGAAAACAAACTGAACCCCCAGGATCTGCTGGGGATGGGGCTTCTCAACAACATGCAGAACCTGCAAAATGAGATAGGAGTTTTATCATCCTACACCCTCTCCTACCGGACAGTGACAAAATTAGGGTTTGAGGTCTCCTATACCGTGGAGGACAATTTTGTAACCAAGGAACTTTATAAGGATTGTCCGTTTAAGGTCATTCTGGATACGACCTATCCTCAGCCTGTCAACGTTTGGTTTAAAATAGTGCTGGTTTCGAAGAACAAGTTCAAACTCGAAACCAACGAAGAATCGATCAAATTTTACGATTACTCAAAAAAGAAGAGTGTCGATGGCCGTATTGAATCGGTCATGGTGGATGAATCGTTTTCCTATGGGCAGGATATTCAGACAAAACAATTCAGGTTCAAGGTACTCCTGAATGACAATTATAATGAGAAAAAGGATTCAAAGCGCTCTTTTTCCTTTATTTTCAAGACTTACGATGCACTGGTAACCGAGTTTAAATCCTTTAAACTGGAGCCGATCAACAAGGAGGCCTCGATCGTCGAGATCAAATTAAAGGGTGGAAATGTCGACAAAATGGTTGATTTTCTCAATACCCTGACCAAGGAATATCTTGCAAAGGGACTGGAAAAGAAGAATACCGTTGCCATCCGTACCATCTCTTTTATCGACAACGAGTTGCGCGGGATTTCCGATTCGCTCAATTCCTCTGAGAATGCATTGATGGTTTTCAGGACCAACAAGGAGGTCATGAACATGGATGACGAAACCAAGCAGGTTTTCGGGAAGATGATGCAACTCCAGGATGAAAAGGCCATTCTGCTGGTGAAGTCAAAATATCTCCAGAATATGAAGGAGTATATTGAGAAGAACCAGAAACTCGATGAGCTGATCGTGCCGGCCTCCATGGGTATCGACAATACGGTGCTGAATGACCTTACCATGCAGCTGACCACCCTGTACATGAAGCGTACGGAAACCTCCCAGTATTCAAAATCGAAGAATCCCAGCCTGATGTCGATTGACCTTCAAATCGCCACCACGAAAAACGCCCTGTACGAAAATGTCAAAAGCGCCATTAATTCCAATGACATTGCCCTCAAAGAGGTCAACAGCCGGGTTGGACTGATCAATGCCCGCATCAGCGTCCTTCCCGAAACACAACGCGTTCTTTTCGGCATTGAACGCAAGTTCAAACTGACAGATGCCATTTACACCTATCTCCTTCAAAAGCGTTCGGAAGCCCAGATCACGCTGGCTGCCAACCTTTCCGACAACGAAGTGGTTGATGAAGCCTCGAGTATCGGATTAGCGCCCGTTTTTCCAAAGAAATCGCTGAACTATATCATTGCCCTCATCCTGGGAATCATTCTCCCGATCCTCTATATTCTTGGAAAAGACTATTTCAATGATATGATCATGGAGCGTGATGACATTGAAAAACTCACCAACCTCCCCATTCTCGGACATGTTATCCACAGCAACAAGGCAAGCACCGTGGTGGTGATCGATTCACCGAAATCGACTATCGCCGAATCATTCCGGTCGGTCAGAACAAATATTAATTATTTGCTCCAGGGCAAAGAAAAACAAACAGTGCTGGTTACGGCCGACATGGTCAGTGCGGGAAAAACCTTTGTTTCCATCAACCTGGCATCCATCTATGCCCTTTACGGCAAAAAGACGTTACTGATGGGATTCGACCTCCGGAAACCCAAAATCTACCAGGACTTCGGACTCACGAATACCGAGGGGATCACCTCCTACATTATCGGAAAAAGCAAGCTGGAGGACATTATTCAGTTTTCGGGTATCGACAATCTCGACATCATCATGTCGGGACCTGTACCTCCGAACCCTGCCGAGTTGATCGCCTCTGAGCGGTGTTCCGATATGTTCAGAAAACTGAAGGAGGTCTATGATTATATCATCATCGACACCCCCCCTGTTGGGTTGGTTACCGATGCATTCCTGCTGATGAGACACGCCGATGCCAACCTGGTCCTGGTCCGGCAGGGTTACACGCATAAGAAAATTTTCGGTTCCATCATCCGTGATATGGAAAACCGGGGCATCAACAACCTGGCCATCCTGATCAACGACGTAAAACTGAACCGCAGCTCGTACGGTTACGGATATGGATACGGATATGGATACGGTTACGGATCAGGGTATGCCTACGGATACGGATCAGGATACGGCCATGGATATGGCTATGGCTACTATTCCGACGACCGGGAATCCTCAACAAAAAACAAGACCTTTCTTCAGCGGATATTTGGTAAATCTTAAGGGGGAAAAGGTAAATGAGCAGTTATAAGTTGACTCACCTTAAAGAACTGGAGTCAGAAGCAATTTATGTGTTAAGGGAGGTTGCCGCTCAGTTTGAACGTCCGGTCCTTCTTTTCTCAGGAGGAAAAGATTCCATTGTTCTGGTTCACTTATCGCTGAAGGCTTTTTACCCGGCAAAGATCCCCTTTCCTCTGCTGCATATCGATACAGGTCATAATTTTCCGGAAACCATTGAATTCAGGGATCGCATGGCTGATTCCGTCAATGCACGACTGATTGTGGGCTCCGTACAGGAATCTATCAACCAGGGCAGGGCAGTTGAGGAAAGAGGTATCAATGCCAGCCGCAATGTACTTCAGACGGTTACCCTGCTGGATACGATTGAACAGAATAAATTTGATGCCGCTATCGGGGGCGCCCGGCGTGATGAAGAAAAAGCCCGGGCCAAGGAACGTTTTTTTTCCCATCGGGATGAGTTCGGCCAGTGGGATCCTAAAAACCAGCGTCCCGAACTCTGGTATATGTTCAACGGGAAAAAAAGGATGGGCGAACATTTCCGTATTTTTCCGATCAGCAATTGGACGGAAATGGATGTCTGGCAGTATATCCTGGCAGAAAACATTGATCTCCCCAGCATCTATTTCACCCATGAGCGGGACGTTTTCTACAGGGATGGCGTATGGCTGGCGGCTGCCCCCTTCATGGAGCGGAAACCCTCCGAAAAAGTAGAATACCGCAGGGTACGTTGCCGCACCGTCGGCGACATCTCCTGTACCGGACTTACCCTGTCGTTTGCCGACAGTGTGGAAGATATTATTCAGGAAATTGCCGCCACCCGCGTCACGGAAAGAGGCGGACGTTATGACGACAAACGCTCGGACGCTGCTATGGAGGACCGGAAAAAAGAGGGGTATTTCTGATGGAACAAACATTTTCAAGTAAAGCCTATCTCGACATGGAGCTTCTCCGGTTCACCACTGCAGGCAGTGTTGATGATGGAAAAAGCACCCTTATCGGCCGGTTGTTGTATGACAGCAAATCCATCTTCGAGGATCAGCTTGATGCCGTGAAACGGGCCAGTATTCAAAAAGGCAGCGAGCACCTGAACCTGGCCTTGTTTACCGACGGGTTGCGTGCCGAACGGGAACAGGGAATCACGATTGATGTTGCCTACCGCTATTTTGCCACTCCCCAGCGTAAATTTATCATTGCCGATACCCCGGGGCATATCCAGTATACCCGTAACATGGTGACCGGCGCCTCCACGGCCAATGCCGCCATCGTGCTTATTGACGCCCGGAACGGGGTGATCGAACAAACACACCGCCACGCCTTTATTGCATCCCTGCTGGGAATTCCGCACATCATCGTATGCATCAACAAGATGGACCTGATGGAATACCATGAGGATATTTATCAAGCAATCCTCAACGAATTCCAGGCCTTTGCCAGCCAGGTGTTCCCTTCGCAGGACATGCGGTTTATCCCGATCAGCGCCCTTCATGGTGACAATGTTGTGAAACCCTCTGTCAACATGCCCTGGTATTCGGGTGGAACGCTGCTGTATCACCTTGAAACAATCCCCATCAGCCAGGACCATGACCTGGTTCATCAGCGCTTTCCGGTGCAATATGTGATCCGCCCCGAATCTGATGAGTTTCATGACTACCGCGGATACGCCGGACGGGTGGCAGGAGGATTTTTTCATCCGGGGGATAAAGTCATGGTACTGCCTTCCCGGCTCGAAAGTGAAATCACCTCAGTGGATACGCTTACCGGTCCGCTTGCCGAGGCCCATCCGCCCATGTCGGTCACGATAACCCTCAGGGATGACGTGGATCTGAGCCGTGGGGACATGATCGTCGGGCTTGATGATCTCCCGTCGGAAAGCTGCGATATCAAAGCCATGATTTGCTGGATGAACCCGAAACCTTTGCAGATCAAAGGAAAATACGCCTTGAAGAATACCACCAAAGATGTGCGATGCCTGGTACAGGAAATTGATTACGTTCTGAATATCAGTACATTGGAAAAAATTACAGGAAATACAACGGTGCGGATGAATGAAATAGCCTGTGTACAACTGAAAACGACCAAACCCCTGTTTTTCGATGCCTATACCACCAACCGCATTACCGGCAGTATCATCCTTATTGATGAAGCCACCAATGAAACGGTTGCGGCAGGCATGATCCTCTGAAATAGATGATTTTCTACAATAAAACCGGAAAAAATCAGTTCTTTTGTCATAAAAGATAATCCCTGATTCCCTGTTCATGACCGGCATGCCACGTGTGATTGTCAGAACTGTGAAGGATTGTTTTCCCATTTGGCCCCAAAAAATTAAAAAAATATCCCATGAAACGCTTCCGTTACCTCTTCACCTGCCTTATCGCTGTTACCGGAATTACAGGGCTTTTTGCCCAGTCGGTCCCCATCGGACACTGGAGGGATGAACTGCCCTACACCCTGTGTAATTCCCTGACCGATGCCGGAAGCAGAGTTTATGTTTCCACCCCTTATGCGGTGTTTTATTATGACAAGCCTGAAAACAGCATTACCCGCATCACCAAAATCACAGGACTTTCCGATATCGGCATCAGTACCATCAGCTATAACAAACAATACCAGACACTGGTCATCGCCTACAGCAATGCCAACATCGATCTGATCAAGAACAATACCATCATCAATATCTCAGATATCAAACGCAAGGGTATCCTCGGGAACAAGACGATCAACAATATCTTCTTCATCGGGAAGGATGCTTACCTTTCGTGCGGATTCGGTATTGTGGTGCTCGATATCAGCAAGGAGGAGATCCGCGACACTTACTTTATAGGAAGCCAGGGTAGCCAGGTCAATGTTCTCGGATTGGCAAAGGATGGTCATGATTCACTGTTTGCCGCATCCGATAAGGGTCTGTACAAAGCCTCCGCCAATGATCCCAACCTGGCTAATTTTGCCTCATGGCACAAGGATCTGAAGATTGATTCAACCGGGACATTCAATTCAATCACCTATTTCGGAGGGAAAATTTTCGTCAACAAAAAAACAGGTACGGCCACCTCAGATACGATCTGTATTTTTGCCGACGGAGCATGGAGCCGTTGGATACGCGGAGTTTACAGTCCGGTGATGAATCTCTGGTCGAATGATAAATCCCTGGTGGTCGCCTACAATTACCTGACAACCGTCACTTCGACCGACCTGGGCGCATTTACAACCGTTCCGGGCGGTTCCTTTCCGCAGGCGGCCATTGCAGACCAGGATGGCTGGATCTGGATCGGAGATACCTATTCAGGTGTTTCAAGTTACAATCCGGCAACCATGGCCAAAACTGTCTATAACCTGAGCGGCCCCTCCACAGCCCTTGCCTTTAGCATGAGTTGCCAGGGCAATGACCTGTATATTGCCCCGGGTGGAAGGGATGCCTCCTTCAGCCCAATATTCATCCAGCCACAGGTTTACCATTTCGATAATACCAACTGGGTTAACAGTTCGGGATACACTGATCCCATCCTGGCAAAATGTCACGATGTCGTAAGCATTGCTGTTGATCCCAAAGATCACAAGCATGTTTATGCCGCCACCTATGGAAGCGGCGTGCTGGAAATAAACAACAATGTGGTCACCAAGCGTTTTACGGGAAGTAACAGTACCCTGGGGTATCATACCGCATCCGACACGTCGGATATCCGCGTTGGCGGGATTACCATCGATGCCAGCGGGAACCTTTGGGCGGTCACTTCGCACAACAACAGTTGCCTCTCCATGAAAAAAGGAGATAAATGGACAGGATTCACCATCCCGATTGTCAATGAAGATGACCTTGGACAGGTACTCGTCAATAAACTGGGCCAGGTTTGGATCCAGATGCGCTATGGGAATCAGAACCCAAATTCCATCCTCGTTTTCACTGATAACGGCACCCCCGACAATCCGGCCGATGACCAGTCAAAACTGTTGAATTCTTCTGTTGGCAGTGGTAATATACCGGGCAATACTGTATTTACCATGGCGGAGGACCTGAAAGGCGAAATCTGGATTGGCACCGAAGCAGGGGTTGCTGTGTTTTATACCCCTGAGAATGTCTTCAACGGGCAAAATTTCGATGCCCAGCAAATTTTGGTCACACAGGGGCTGAATGTACAGTATCTTCTTGAAAATGAAACCGTAACCGCCATAACCGTTGACGGGGCGAATCGTAAATGGATCGGAACCGATCGCGGAGGTGTTTTCCTGTTTTCAGAAGACGGGACCAAACAGATCTACCACTTTACTTCCGATAACAGCCCGCTATTGTCCGACCGGATTACCTGCATAACCCTCAACGATGATGGAGATGTGTTTTTCGGAACCGACAAAGGGGTCATTTCCTTCAGGTCCACCGCCACACCCGGTGGCGAGGTCAATTCCGACGTATTTGCCTTCCCCAACCCTGTCAAGTCTGATTACCAGGGTTCCATCGCCGTAAAGGGCCTTGTCAAAAATGCCCAGGTCAGGGTAACCGATATAAACGGAACCCTCGTGTATTCAACCCGTGCCGAAGGTGGCCAGGCAATCTGGGATGGCAAAAATCTTCACGGCGTAAAAGTCGAGAGCGGTGTCTACCTTGTTTATGCCGCCAACGACAGCGGTTCGGAGAGAGTTGTTACAAAAATACTCATTATGCACTGATGCTTCATGCTACCAAAGGCATTGTTTTTCACTCGGTCAAATATTCGGAAACCAGTGTAATCGTTAAAATTTATACCGAGCTTTTCGGTATTCAAACCTATCTGTTCAAGGGAGTTCACAACCTGAAATCAAAAATCAGGCCCGGTCTGTTCCAGCCGATGACCTTGCTGGATCTTATTGTTAATCACAAGGAAAACCAGTCGCTCCAGCATGCCAGGGAGGTTCACCTGGCCCGGCCTTACCATACCCTCCCGTTCGATATCCGGAAAAGCTCGGTAGCGCTCTTCATCAATGAACTGGTATATAAAACCATCCGCGAGGAGGAGGCAAATCCGGATCTCTTCATATTTCTGTGGAACACCTGTGTTCTGCTGGATGATACGACAGAACCTGTTTCGGCATTCCCCCTGTTTTTTGCCCTCCGGTTTTGCCGCTACCTGGGTATCTTTCCGCTGTCGAACTTTTCTGACCGGAACGCGATTTTCAACCTGAGGGAGGGGCTGTTCCAGCCGGTGATCCCCGACCACCAGCACTACCTTGATCCCGCGAACAGCCGGCTTTTTCATTCACTGCTGGAGGTTTGCAGCGTGAATCCTGAAGAGGAGGAACCTCTTTCGGGTTTGGCAGCCATTTTGCATGCGGAACCCTTTACCTGCCTGAAACCGGAATCCCGCAGCAGGGTTCTCGAAATGATCCTGCTTTACTACAGGCTTCATCTCCCGGGGTTCAAAGGGTTGCAGTCGCATCACATCCTCCATGATGTTATGGCCTAATTCTGTATCTTTGCCGAAAATTAGGCAACATGAGTACCATATTTACAGAACAGGAGACCATCCGCAGAAATTCCCTGAGTGAACTGATCAGGTTGGGGATCAACCCCTATCCGCCCGAAACATTCGAGGTTAATGTCAAAGCTGCAGAGATAAAGAGATATTTTCAGGGCGACAATACCCTGTACCAGCAGGCAAGTATTGCCGGACGGATCATGAGCCGCCGGATCATGGGCGCCGCCTCCTTTGTCGAGCTCCAGGATGAGAGCGGACGTATTCAATTATATATCAAGCGGGATGACATCTGCCCGGGAGAGGATAAAACCCTTTACAACACGGTTTTTAAGAAACTCCTCGACATTGGCGACATCATCGGGATAACAGGGTTCGTTTTCGTTACCCAGATGGGCGAGATCACTATTCATGCCCGGTCGCTGACACTGCTTTCCAAGTCGCTGCGTCCCCTGCCCATTGTCAAGGAGAAGGAGGATGCCGTATTTGATGCATTCACCGACCCCGAACAGCGCTACCGCCAGCGGTATCTCGACATGATCGTCAACCCTGAAGTCCGCGAGGTTTTTATCAAGCGCAGCCAGCTCGTCAATTCGATGCGCAGCTATCTTAATGCAAAGAGTTATCTGGAGGTCGAAACCCCGGTATTACAACCTCTGTACGGAGGTGCGGCAGCGCGGCCTTTTAAGACCCATCATAACGCTCTCGATATGGTTCTGTATCTCAGGATTGCCAATGAGCTGTACCTGAAAAGACTCATCGTTGGCGGATATGACGGCGTATATGAATTCTCGAAGGATTTCCGCAACGAGGGGATGGACCGGTTCCATAACCCGGAATTTACCCAGATGGAGCTTTATGTTGCCTATAAAGATTACGACTGGATGATGGACCTTGTGGAGGAGATGGTTGAAAAGATCGCCATGGATCTCCATGGAACGACGCAGGTCCAGGTTGGCGAAAACCTGGTTGATTTTAAACGACCCTGGAAGCGGTTCACCATGTTTGAAGTCATCGAACATTTCACCGGGATCAATATTGACGGTAAACCGGAGGGAGAACTTGTCGCCATCGCCAAGGAACTGAATGTTCCCATCGACCGGACCATGGCCAAGGGCAAGATCATCGACCAGATCTTCGGGGAAAAATGTGAACCCTACCTGATCCAGCCGACCTTCATCACCGACTACCCTGTGGAAATGTCGCCCCTTGCCAAGAAACACCGCACTAAGAAGGGGCTTGTCGAACGGTTTGAGGCGATCTGCAACGGCAAGGAGCTGTGTAACTCCTTTTCCGAGCTGAATGATCCCATCGACCAGCGCGAACGCTTTGAAGCGCAGCTTGAGCTTGGAAAACGGGGGGACGACGAATCGATGGTGCTGGACGAGGATTTCCTGCGCGCCCTCGAATTCGGGATGCCTCCCACGGCAGGTCTTGGCATCGGGATTGACAGGTTAACCATGATCATGACCAATTCACAATCCATCCAGGATGTGCTCTTCTTTCCGCAGATGCGGCCTGAAAAACGTTTTACCGAATAAGGACCATCCGTTTGGTTTCTGTACCCTTGAGGGTGATCAGCCTGTATAAATAAATACCGCCCGGGAGGTTGTTTCCGCGGGAGTCTGTTCCATCCCAGGCTACGCTTGTCTCCCCGTGTTCAAGAACTGCTGAAACCAGTGATTTTACCACCATGCCACGGATATCGAGGATATCCAGTTTCACCTGGCCACGTTGCGAAATTTCCAGCGGGATTGTCGTTTGGTTGCTGAACGGATTGGGGTAGTTGTTGCCTGCGTTCACCAGCAGCCGGGCAGCTGCAACCGATTCCAGTAATTGATGGTTTACCATAATGATGACATGGTAATTGCCGGCGGAGGTAGTGAAATGAAGAGAGTCAACCACAAACTGAATGGCAGGATTTTTCGCGATGATATACATTTTAACCCGGATGCCGACACTGTCGCCCGGGTTGACCATATGCGGCAGCGAACTTACCGACATGGAATCGACGTACCACGGCAGGTATCCGTTTTGCTGAATGTAGGTCAGGCTGAGCCCTCCGCCGGTCAGGTTCTTCAGCTGGGTGATCTTGCCCTGCAGGCAATCCTGAACGGTAAGAAACCAGAGCGTATCAGGAACCGGCGCCAGGTTAGTATAAACCGTGTGAAACAGGAAGGGATCGGCCGCACCGATAAAGGGTGCCGAGGCGTGACGGCCCGACTGGTCGGCCGCGGTGAGGTAATAGCGGATTTCACTGCCTGCTGCCTGTTTCGGGATAATCCCCTTGTAGTGACCTGCCGAAGTGTTTGACATAAGTACCGGCTTGTAGGGTCCGTTGTTGAGGCTGTACCAGATAAGTACCGAGTCGTTCTTTACCGGCTGATGGCTGCTGGCAATGATATCGGCATTGATGGTATAATCGGTTTCACAGGGTTGGGTGGCGGCAATGGGGATATGCCTGATATATAACAGGCCGATATCGGCGATGCCCATCACCCTGCAATGCAGCGCATCCGTCGAGATCCAGGGCGTTGAAGGATTCCCGATGAAACCTTTAACCGTATAGCCCGGCATGGCCGCCTCATATACGGCTTTGGCGCTGTCGTCCCAGGTGGTATTCAAAAAGGGGATCAATACCTTGTTGTTGAGAATTACAGAATTGGAATAGGGCTGATCCGACGGGGTCATTACCCTGAACACCTTGTAATTATAGCCGTACGAGCAGGTTTGTGAAGCCCAGTAGGTGGCGGCAGCCTCCAGGGCAGTATAGGATGAATTGGAGGGGGCGACTTTCCGGATCAGTATTTTATCAGGCGCAAGAAACTTTCCCCAGCAATCGATGTGGTCGATCGTAGTGGAAATGTTTGGGTCGGGAACAACCTGGTAATTATTGATGCCGAGGTAATCGCTGTGTTTCTGGGCTATTTCGGCATGGGTCAGTGTAGGGTTCTCATTCCAGACCAGTTCTGTTGAGGCCGACACGCCCAGCCCGTCGGTCATGTAATTCCCGCCGGTGGTGGTCACATTCATGCCAAACCAGGGAATTCCCAGCATGGCGGCCAGTTCTTTAGGTATCTCATCATCCAGGGGCCGGGGCCGGTTATAGGGAAAATCGATGATCCCGATCTGGTTTGCGCTGTCGGATTCGAACCACGGACCGTAATCACGGGTCCAGTAACTGTCGGAGGGGGCGATCAGAAAATTACAGTGGCTGGTATCGACGCCGTTGGCCACATACTGGCTGAGAACCGTTGCCTGCTGGGCGGTGCTGGCAACAATAGTAGTAACCGCCACGTCGGTGGCCATTTCCTTGATCAAAGTAAAGGGGATTCCAAAGGGATAGCGCACGAGGGCGCCCTGCATCCTGTCAAACTCGGCAACGTTCCTGACCGGGGGAGCGGGAGGCGATGTCTCAACAAAGTTTTTTCCGATTTCTGCCTTATGCATCAACTCATCAGGCGTCATTTCATGCTGCAAGGCAGGCCGAATAACACGGTTGCTGTCCTGTGCTTTCACCGTTGCCGTCATCATCAAAAACAGCAGCAAAATGGTAAGGAACTTTTTCATCGGAGGGGGGATTGAGGTCACAAATATAAGATATTCACCATTCTTTCAAAATCATTAAATTTGCTAAAATTTCAACGAATGAACAAGAAGGTCAGCGTAGCCCGTCTTTCGATATTTTCAAACACCTTTCTCATCATCATGAAAATTATTGTCGGACTTCTTTCCGGTTCCGTCAGTATCATTTCGGAGGCGATCCATTCCTTTATGGATTTGCTTGCTTCGGTCATAGCCTTTTTTTCAGTCAGGATCTCCGACACTCCTGCCGATGAAATGCATCCCTACGGCCATGGCAAGTTTGAAAACATCTCCGGTGTGGTTGAAGCCTTGCTGATCTTCGTTGCCGCTGTCTGGATCATCGTGGAGGCTGCAAAAAAAATCTTCCACCCCGCCGAGGTGCAGCAAATCGGATTCGGATTTGCCGTGATGATCACCTCAGCCATTGTAAACATGCTGGTTTCACGAAGGCTATACCGGGTGGCAAAGGAAACCGATTCTGTCGCCCTCGAAGCCGATGCCCTGCACCTCAAAACAGATGTTTATACCTCGTTTGGTGTGGCAACGGGACTGATACTGATGTGGCTCAGCGGTATCCATTTGATTGATCCGATCATCGCCATCTGCGTTGCCATGCTGATCCTGAAGGAATCGGTAAACCTGTTTATGAAGGCTTATGCCCCCTTGCTCGACCAGTCGTTGCCCGCTGAAGAAATAACAAGAATCTCCGCCATCATACAGCGCAACTGCACGGCAGAAATGTCGTTCCACAACCTGCGGTCAAGGAAGGCGGGAAATTACAAATACATTGATTTTCATCTCAATCTGGATCCTGAGAAGACGGTCAGGGAGGCCCATGACATCTGTGACAGGATCGAGGATGAGATCAAAAACGCTTTTAGTCATACGGAAGTAACCATCCATGTTGAGAATTTTTAAAATAAAATCGTAGTATTGCAGTTATTTTATAATTCATTATCAGTTAAAATGTTATCTTCATGCTGTTAAATAAGGCTAAATTTCTTTTATTATTTTTGTCCCTGCTGCCGGTTTTTATTTCAGCGCAGGATTCCGTTCGTTCCGATACCATGTTCATCAAGAGGAGGGTCCTGGTTGAGGACGATCCCGTCGTCAGCATGCTTGACAGCCTGGCAAGCCTGAAGATTTTTGAAGATACCGAATTCCCCAATGCAAGTCAGTACCAGAACTGGAACACTTACTCTGATAATGATGTACCCGTGTTTCCCGATTCGGTTTACCGCGAGCGGATCGCCCTGATGAATGACCAGTCGCCTTTCGAATTTGTGTACAACGGAGAGGTAAAAAAGTTCATCGAGATGTATTCGGTGCGCAAACGCAAGCTTACCGCCAGGATCCTGGGCCTTGCCCAGATCTATTTCCCGCTTTTTGAAGAGCAGCTTGACAAGTACAACATGCCCCTGGAGCTCAAATACCTTGCCGTCATTGAATCGGCCCTTAACCCGACAGCCAACTCCCCGGCGGGGGCAAAAGGCCTCTGGCAATTCATGTATGGTACCGGGAAGGGATACGGGCTGAAGGTCAGTTCGTATGTCGATGACCGTTTTGACCCCTATAAGGCCACCAAGGCTGCCTGTGAACACCTCAGCGACCTGTATGACATATATGGGAACTGGTCGCTTGCCCTGGCCGCCTATAATTCGGGAGCCGGCAATGTGAACAAGGCCATCCGCCGTTCGGGAGGCATGAAGAATTTCTGGGCGCTGAAGAAATATCTTCCCAGGGAGACCGCCTCCTATGTCCCAGCCTTCATTGCCGCAAGCTATGTGCTGACCTATGCCAACGAACACAAGATTTATCCCGTAGATCCGGGCATTCTCTATTACGAGGTCGATACCGTTACCATCCGCCATCCGCTGGCATTTGACCAGATATCGGAGATGCTGAACATCCCGATGGAGGAGATCGAATTCCTGAACCCCTCCTTCAAACACTGGTTTATCCCTGCCACCCCCGAAACTCCCTATAAACTTCGTCTTCGCAAAAAATACATCGGAAACTTCATCAACAATGAAACCGCGCTATATGCCTATGAAACAAAGGGCGGCAAGACCCAGGATTCGCTGCAGCGGATGTTATATTCCACCTACAGGGATACGGAACTTTATACCGTAAAAAGCGGGGAAACCATGGCCTCGGTCGCCAAAAAATTCCATATGACCATTGCGGATCTGAAATCCCTTAACGGGTTAAGAAAAAACACAGTAAAACCGAATAAAAAGATCCTGGTTTATTCCAAATCCGCCAAGGAAAAAGGAGGTGATAAAAACCTGGCCTCCAAAGGCGACAAAAATCTCACCTCCACCTATGTTCCCAGTCCGGCCCCAAGGGACACCTCGGTCAAGGGAGCCGCTTCTTCAACCCATAACGCAGCGGCATCAGAAAAAACCGAGCCAAAAAGCAACACCACCGCATCGCATGGCAGTTCAACCACCCACGTAGTGAGTGCCGGTGAGAACCTGAGTTTCATTGCCAACAAATACCACTGTACCCCTGCCGAGCTGTTAAAATGGAATAACCTCACCAGTGAAACCATCCTGGTAGGGCAAAAGCTTAAAGTAGTACCCAACGCCTCCTCCTCCAACGAATCCGGTAAAAAGGAGCCGGTACAAAAGGCGGGGAAACCATCCGCAGCGGCCTCCCAGAAATTCACCACCTATATTATCCAGTCGGGCGACAACCTCTGGGACATTGCAGAGAAACATGATGTTACCGTTTCCCAGCTAAAATCAGCCAATAATCTAAAGACCAGTACCAGACTGGTTCCCGGCCAAAAAATAAAAATTCCAAAATAATCTGCCGAACCCCGCCGGATAAAAAAATTTGTTGTACTTTTGACCAATTGGTTAAACCACATGGACAAATTCATACCAACCACCGAAGAAAGGATCTTGGAAGCCGCCAAAAAGGTATTTCACAGCAAGGGGTTTGACGGAGCACGCATGCAGGAGATCGCCGATGAAGCAGGGGTAAACAAGTCGCTGGTTCATTATTATTTCAGGAACAAGGATAATCTCTTCAATGCCGTGTTCGAGGATGCCTTTGGCAAACTGCTGGCCAAGCTGAACGAAATCTTTCTTTCAGATCTTCCCATCGCAACCAAAATCGAAACGTTTGTTACCTATTATATCACCTTCCTCTCCAGGAATTCCTATCTCCCGCTCTTTATCCTGAACTGCCTTTCCGAAAAACCTGAACTGATCAAGACGATCCTTACCAGGAAACAGTTGTCGCCTGATCATATGCTGGCCAGGATCCGGGAACAGGTGAGGTCGGAGCTTCATCTTGACATCGATCCGTTCCACATCTATATCAACATCCTTTCCCTCAGTATTTTTCCCGTTTTGGCCAAACCGCTGCTCATGTCTATCTTTGGACTTTCAAATGAACAGTTGGCAGTGTTTTACGAAGAGAGGAAGACCATCGTTCCGGAGTTCATTTTAAATGCTTTAAAAAGCTATGAAAATAATCCCAGCAAATAATTTTTGCCTGTTAAGCCTGCCGGCAGCCATACTTCTGCTGCTATGGCCATCCATGTTGCGGGCACAGGATTCGATCACCCTCGATTACTGTTACCGCCAGGCGGAAGCTACCTACCCGTTGAGGAAGCAAATGGATATGCTGCAGAACTCCAACACCCTGAAGGTCCAGAACCTGAACAGAAATTATCTTCCCCAGTTCAATGTAAATGGCAGCGCCTCTTTGCAATCGGAGGTCACCAAGGTGTCCATCGTACTGCCCAAGGGATTGCCTGCGCTTAACATGCCTACCCTCAGCAAGGACTGGTACAAACTCACCCTCGACCTCAACCAGGTGATCTACGACGGGCAGGCCACCCAGTACCAGAAACAGGTGGAGGTCTCCAACCTCAGCGCCGACCAGAAGAGCATTGAAATTGAAATGTACAAGCTTAAAGACAGGGTCAACCAGATCTATTTCAGCATCCTGCTGCTTAATCAGAATGAGATCCTGCTGAAAAGCAACAGGGAGCGTATCGAGGTCAAGGACCGGGAGGTTCTCTCCTCCATCCGCAACGGATCGGGACTTGAGATGAACGAGACCCTGCTGCAGGCCGAGATGATCAGGATTGACCAGCAGCTCACCGAAACCAGGCTCGACCGCAGCGCTGCATACCAGATGCTGGCCGAACTTATCTCTCATCCGGTACCTGAAACAACCGTACTGGCAATACCGAGGGTTATTTCCCCGGACATGGTATTTGATGATAAACGACCTGAAAATGAACTTTTCAACATCCAGGAATCGAAGATCAGCCTGATGCAGCACATGGTAACTACCCGATGGAACCCGAAGGTCTTTGCATTTGGCCAGGCGGGTTATGGCCGGCCCGGCCTTAATATGCTGGATGATGAATTTAAACCATGGTGGATGTTCGGGGCAAAAGTTACCTGGAATCCATGGAACTGGAACCAGAATAAAAATGAAAAGCAGATGCTCTCCATCCAGGGCGACCTGTTGAAAAACCAGCAGGAAACATTTAATAAAAATCTGAAGATCAGCTACCAGAAAGATATCAGCGAGGTGATGAAAGTCAGGGAACTATTATCCCAGGACGATCAGATCATTGCCCTGAGGATAAAAATCAGCCGCGCTGCATCCTCCCAGCTTGACAATGGCGTGATCCCTGCCAGTGATTACATCGCACGGCTGAACGAAGAGACCCAGTCGAAATTAAACAAAGAGATCCACAAGATCCAGTTGATCAAAGCACAGCTTTCGTATTTATTCACCTTAGGAAAACTCTGAGAATCAGTAATACCACAAAATATGAAAAAAAGACTGACAGCTGCAATGTTCACCCTGGTCGTGCTGGGTGTATCGTGCAGCAGCGACAAAGATAAACCGGATGCTTACGGATCCTTTGAGGCAACAGAGGTTACGGTTTCTTCCCTTGCCAACGGTAAGATCATGATGTTCAGCATTGAAGAGGGTCAGCTGCTCGATTCAAACCAGTTGGTCGGGTTCATCGACACCACCGACCTTCACCTGAAGAAACTGCAGACCATCGGCCAGAACAATGTTACCGGTTCACGACGTGAGGACCTGCAGGCCCAGATAGCCGTCCAGGAACAGAACCGGGAAAATATCCTGATCGAAAAAAAACGGGTGCTGAATCTGCTTAAAGACGGCGCTGCAACCCGGAAACAGCTCGACGACATCAATTCAAGCCTCAACCTGATCGAAAAGCAGATCGCCTCCATCAAAACACAGTTCGCCGGTATTGACAACCAGATCGGGAGTACCGACCAGCAGATCGCCCAGCTTCGCGAATCGATCAAAAACGGGCGTATCGTAAACCCTGTGAAGGGCACGGTGTTGACCAAATTTGCAGAGAACAACGAAGTGACCACCTTTGGCAAACCCCTCTACAAGATAGCCGATCTGCGTGAAATGCAGCTTCGCGTCTATGTCAGCGGGGCCCAGCTGCCCGCGATAAAACTCGGCGACCCTGTGGAGGTCAGGTTTGACAAGGACGAGCATACCAATTCAAAAACGACGGGCATTGTCAGCTGGATCTCCCAATCGGCCGAGTTTACCCCCAAGACCATCCAGACCAAGGAGGAACGGGTAAACCTTGTCTATGCCGTGAAGGTCAGGGTGAAAAATGACGGCGCCCTGAAGATCGGCATGCCCGGCGAGATAAAATTACATTTACATTAACCAAAATCACAGAAACCATGAAGAAAACCACCACCACCTTATTCCTTATCCTGATGATGACCTTCTTGTCGGCGACAGCCGCCTCAGCCCAGTCCCACAAACAGGACGATATCCTGGGTACCTGGCTCAACCAGGAGGCCACCGGCAAAATAGAACTGTATAAAGAAAACGGCAAGTTTTTCGGGAAACTCGTCTGGCTTAAAGAACCAACCGACAAGGTTACCGGGAAACCGCGTACCGACAAGGAAAACCCGGATGACAAGCTGAAAACCGCCCCGCTGATCGGTATGGTAAACATGAAAAACTTCACCTTCGACGGCACCGATGAATGGTCGGGCGGAACGATCTATGATCCCAAGAACGGGAAAACCTACAAATGCTATATCCGTTTTGAAAACCCGAACAAACTGAAGATCCGCGGCTATATCGGCGTTTCTCTGCTCGGCAGGAACACCTACTGGACCAAAACCATGCCTCCTCAAAAATAACCATGGCACCTCCTTCCGTCGAAGTTAAAAACCTGACCAAACGCTTTGGGACCACCCTTGCCCTGGACGATATTTCGTTCCATATCGGCAAAGGCGAGCTGTTTGGTTTTATCGGCCCCGACGGAGCCGGGAAAACCACCCTTTTCCGCATCCTTACAACGCTGCAGCTGCCCGACAGCGGCGCCTGCACCGTTGAGGGATATGACGTGGTGAAGGACTATAAAAAGATCCGGAATATGAGCGGGTATATGCCCGGGAAGTTCTCTCTCTACCAGGACCTGACAGTTGAGGAGAACCTTAATTTCTTTGCCACCATTTTCGGGACTACCCTCCGCGAGAATTATGACCTGATCAAGGATATCTACCGGCAGATCGAGCCCTTTAAGAACAGGAAAGCAGGGCAGTTGTCAGGAGGGATGAAACAAAAGCTGGCATTATCGTGTGCCCTGATCCACAAGCCCGGGGTGCTTTTCCTGGATGAACCCACCACAGGGGTGGATGCCGTTTCACGGCTGGAATTCTGGGAGATGCTCAGGCGGCTGAAAGCATCGGGCATCACCATCCTGGTGTCGACTCCCTACATGGACGAGGCAAGCCTGTGCGACCGGGTAGCCCTGATGCAGGGAGGCCGCATCATGTCGGTCAGCACGCCTGCGAAAGTGATCGCTGATTACCCGCTGAACCTGCTGTCGGTCAAGGCCGGCGATATTTACCACCTGCTTGGCGAACTGAGGGAATATCCCGGGATACATAGCGTTTATGCCTTTGGCCAGTCGGCCCACGTTTCGTTCAAAAACGGGGATCTTATCCCAGGGAGGCTGGCTGACCATCTTAGGCAGAATGACCACAGGCTGGTGGAGGTTACCCCAATCGAAGCCACCGTCGAAGATTGTTTTATGGAACTGATGACTGACAAAAACTGATCCTTGCAATTTTATGGCTCAGGAAGCCTAATGAAAAAAACAACCATGGTTGCCGAAACTGAAAACATCATCATCGTAAAGGATCTCGTGAAATCATTCGGTTCGTTTATTGCCAATGATCGCCTGACCTTTTCGGTAAAGCGGGGTGAGATTTTCGGTTTCCTGGGAGCCAACGGCGCCGGGAAAACCACCACCATCAAAATCCTGTGCGGGTTATCCTACCCCACCTCCGGGGAGCTCTCGGTTGCCGGTTTTGACATCTACACCCAGCGGGAGAAGGTGAAGAAGAACATTGGCTACATGAGCCAGCGGTTTTCGCTATACGACGACCTTACGGTATTTGAAAACATCAGGTTTTACGGCGGGATCTATGGCCTTGGAAAAAAGGAGATCGATTCCCGCGCGGGCGCATTGATGGCACAGCTGGGATTCGAAACATCCCGCAACAACCTCATCAGGGATATCCCGCTTGGCTGGAAACAGAAGCTTGCCTTCTCCGTCGCCATTCTTCACAACCCGAAGATCGTCTTCCTGGATGAGCCCACGGGCGGGGTGGATCCCATCACACGGCGTCAGTTCTGGGATATGATCTTTGAAGCGGCCCACCTGGGAATTACCGTTTTCGTAACCACCCATTACATGGATGAGGCGGAATACTGCGACAGGGTGTCGATCATGGTTGACGGGCGGATTGCCGCCATGGACACACCCGACAACCTCAAACTTCAGTTTGGTTCGGCCTCGATGAATGAGGTGTTTCTCAAGCTGGCAAGGGCAAAGGCTGAATAAAACAGTACGTAAAAGCTTGTATACCAAAAGGAGTACAGATCGGAAAACAGGAAAAGAGATGATGAAAATCCTTGAAAAGTTCAAACCCTCTGTCAGCAAGCACAACCTGCTGTTTATTGCCGGTCTGGCATGGACCACGGCGGGCGGGATTCTTGCAGGCAGGGGACTGAATTTCCTGCTGCAGCATGGCGAACACCTGGCGATGCGCCTGGCGGGAGGGGTGGTTTTGGGAGTTGTTTTTTACCTTATCCTGTTTGCAAAGATCTCCCGGAAACACATCATCCGGATTAAAGGACTGAATATCCCCAATCCCTGTGCCTTCTCATTTTTCAACTTCCGGAGTTATCTCATGATGGCCATCATGATCTCCGGGGGCATTACCCTTCGCAGTTTCGATTTGATCAACAAAGAATGGCTCTACAACTTCTTTGTCACCATGGGAGTGCCACTGCTGATCTCGGCTTCCCGGTTTTTCTATTTCTGGATTACTAACAGGGAAATGACATGAAACGGTTCAGGGGATTTGTCATCAAGGAGTTTTACCACATCTTCAGGGATTACCGTACCCTGCTGATCCTGTTTGGCATGCCGGCGGTGCAGCTGTTGCTTTTCGGTTATGTGCTCACCAATGAGATCAAGGATGCCAAAATCGCTATTTATGATCCTTCAAAGGATGTGGTAACGCGAAAAATCAGCGAGAAGATCCTCTCCTCCGGGTATTTTATCCTTGAAAAAAATCTCGCGCACGTTTCTGAAATTGGGCCCGTTTTCCGCCAGGGGAATGTAAAACTGGTCCTGCTCTTTGAACCTGATTTTGCCGGCAAGCTTGAAAAATACGGAACGGCCCATGTACAGATCATCGGGGATGCCTCCGATCCCAACACCGCCAACATGCTGGTGAATTATGCCAGCGGGATCATCAGCAATTACCTGGTTTCGATGAACTCCGGGCAGGTGCCCATGCAGATCATCCCCGAGGTTCGCATGATGTACAACGGGGAGCTCAAGGGCGTTTACATGTTCGTGCCGGGGCTGATGGCCATGCTGCTGATGCTGATCTCGGCCCTGATGACCTCGCTTTCCATTACCCGCGAAAAGGAGCTCGGCACGATGGAACTGCTGCTGGTCTCCCCGCTGCGCCCTACGCAGATCATCATCGGAAAGGTTTTTCCCTATGTGTTTTTATCCTTCATGGATGCCTGCATCATCCTGGGACTGGGCAATGCCGTTTTCGGCGTGCCGATCCAGGGCAGTATCCTGCTGCTGCTGATGGAAAGCTTCCTTTATATCACCATGGCGCTTTCGCTCGGGATTCTTATCTCCAGCATTACCAGCAGCCAGCAGGTCGCCATGCTGATATCGCTCGTGGTCCTGATGCTACCCACCATCATCCTCAGCGGGTTCATCTTCCCGGTTGAAAACATGCCCTGGATCCTGCAGGTTTTCTGTCACATCATGCCCCCCAAATATTATATCACCATTATCAAGAGCATCATGCTGCAGGGTAACGGGATACGATACGTTTGGCGTGAAACCCTGATCCTCATTGGATTTACATCCCTGTTCCTCACCCTGAGTGTTAAAAAATTCAATGTCCGGCTAACCTGATGAGAACTATCCTATATATCATCCAGAAAGAATTTCTGCAGGTCTTCCGCAACAGGTCGATGCTGCCTATCATCTTTGTCGTACCGCTCGTCCAGCTGATCATCCTGGTAAATGCCGCAACCTTTGAGATGAAGCACATCCGGATTTCGGTGGTCGACCTTGACCTCTCTGGAACATCGCGCAAGCTGATCAGTAAATTCCGGGGATCGCCTTTTTACCAGGTGCAAAGCGCCTCCTTTTCTTACAAGGATGCGGAAGATGATATGAAAAAGGGGAAGGTGGATATGATCCTGCAGGTACCTTCCGGATTTGAGAAAAAACTGGTCTGTGAGAATCACGCGAAGGTTCAGTTTGTCATCAATGCGATCAACGGGCAGACGGCCGGTCTGACCAATGCCTATTCCACCATGATCCTGCTTGATTTTAACAGGGAACTGGTATTGGACAATACAACCCCTGCCATGACGGCCGGTTTAAGGAATATTCAGACCGACTACAGTTACTGGTACAATCCGAAGCTTAACTACAAAACCTACATGGTACCCGGGATCCTGGTCCTGCTGGTTACCATCATCGGCTTGCTGCTGTCGGGGATGAATATCGTACGGGAAAAGGAGATCGGTACCATTGAACAGATCAATGTGACCCCGATAAAGAAGATCCAGTTCATTGCCGGGAAGCTCATCCCCTTTTGGATCATCGGTCTTTTTGAACTCGCATTTGGCCTCTCCATCGGGAAGCTCCTGTTCAACATTCCCATGGAGGGAAGCCTTGGATTAATTTTCCTGTCGGCATCTGTCTATCTTTTTGTAATTTTGTCGTTCGGCCTGCTAATTTCGACCATCACCAATACGCAACAGCAGGCAATGCTGGTTTCGTTCTTTTTCATGGTGGTTTTTATCCTTATGAGCGGTTTGTTCACCTCGATCGAGAGCATGCCGCAATGGGCCCAAAATCTTGACAGGCTGAATCCGCTGATGTATTTCATCAGGATTATGCGGATGGTATTACTGAAGGGCTCTACATTTGCAGATATCAGCAGCCATTTCTGGTCCCTGGTCATTTATGCCGCGATAATCATCAGCGTGGCCATCCGGAGATACCGAAAAGTCGCTTAATTCAACAACTTGAATATACCATCCAGGAAATATATCATTCTCAGGGCCATTCTCCTGGGTTTGGCGGTGGTGGCAATTGCTTTTTTTATCACCCGGAACCTTTATCACAAGGAGGAGGTAAAAAAGGACTCCCTGCGCCGTATCCGTGAACGCGGATACCTTATTGCCCTGACCGACCAGAACACCCTGAACTACTTTATCTGCAAGGGTGAGCCGATGGGATACCAGCTCGTCCTGCTCGACTCCTTTGCGAGATACCTGGGTGTTCCGCTCAGGATCATTGCCAGCAACAACATCGCCAAACTCAGCTATTATCTTGAAAACGGCGCTGCCGACCTGATGGCGTTAAATCTTCCGATCACCGGGGAGGGGAAAAAATATGTACAGTTCTCGTCGCCGTTTCTGGAAACCCGCCTGGTGCTGGTTCAGCGAAAGAATACCGAAGGCAAACCCGGCCGCCCTCCGGTTATCAGGAACCTGAAGGAATTTCCTGCAGATACGGTATATGTCAGGAACAGCCCCTTTCTCAACTCCCTTTACCATTCCTTTTTTAAGGACACTCATAAAAAGGCAATTCTGAAAGAGGTTACCGATATCACCCAGGAGGAGTTGATCCGGCGGGTTTCAACCGGTGAGATCCGGTTTGCCATCTGCCAGGAAAATGTGGCCATGGTCTATCACCGGTATTATACCAACCTTGAATTATCGACAATCGCCTTCCCGCTGTTTTCCTATGGCTGGGGGATAAACCTGTCGTCCGACTCATTGCTTACCGAGGTAAATGAATGGCTGGCCGATTTTAAAAAATCGGGGAGCCTGAAGCAAACCTATCTCGATTATTTCGATAACCAGCGTATTGCGAACTTTCTGAAAAGCGATTATTTTTCAGTCTCATCCAACAAATTATCCCCTTTCGACGATGTCATCAGGCAGCAGAGTAAACAAATCTGGTGGGATTGGCGCCTGGTGGCATCGCTCATCTACGAAGAATCCAATTTCCGCGCCGGGCTTACCTCCTCAAAAAGCGCCAGCGGGCTGATGCAACTCATGCCAGAGACAGCTGCAAAATTCGGCATCGGGGAGAATGCAACTCCCGCAAAACAAATTGCGGGCGGGGTGAAATACCTGCAATACCTCGACAAACTGCTCCCGGCCGAAATCAGCAGTCCGGTGGAGCGCATCTATTTCGTGCTGGCCTGTTACAATGTAGGTCTCGGACGCGTGCTTGCCGCGCGCGAAAAAGCCGGAAAATACAGAAAAGACAAGAACCGCTGGAACGGCAACGTGGATTACTACCTGTTGCGCCGCTCTAAAAAAGAGCCTGTCGTCAAAAACGATTCAATTGATTCCTACCCGCTTGATTATAAAACAGAGGGATTTGTAGATGATATCGTTACCCGGTACTTCCATTACAGGAACCTGATAAAGTGAATGCAGGAATGTGATGATGTGATGATGTTATGATGTGATGATGTTTTGATGGACAAATGTGCAAATAACGTGATTCAATGCCATCGCCTAACAGAGAGGTTTGGGTGAATGTTGGAAGATTGAAAATGGATGCTTTCCCGTTTGCGTTTGTTTAACATCACCAACTTGTAGAAAAATAACGAAGATGGGAGACCCTGCTGGAGAATCAAACCAATCCATGAGCAGAGTTCATAACTGCGCCGTTTTCCAGAAGAGCGCAACACCTATCCGGATTATCACAATATGAACTGTGATGTGCAAACCGAAGCGTCGGCTCAACTCAAACTTAAAGCAAAAAACAGATTCCCCAGGTGATAAAGAAGCAACTGGCTTTCCTTCGAGCTAAATAAAACTATTCTCTCCCTGACCGTCAAGCATTACAAATCTATTTTCTTGATCTCCATCCTTTGCGACCAGCAGTTCAAAATGATATCAAAAGACTGCCAAAAAGTTGAATCCCTGATCATCAGTATTCATCAGCTGCATGCACGCCCCATTGTTCGCAGGGAAACTAATATATAGGTTGAATCCGGTTCAATAAAAAATGTCTGAATCATTAAAGGAATTGCTTGCCCTGAGGATTTTCAGGAGATGCATTTAAGGAAGGAACCAGATTGATGTCATCGGTTAAAATACCACGTGCGATTCAGCTGTTCACCGAAAATGTTTTAGTAAAGAAGTATTACAACCGCGCAAACAGGTCATCCTTGAAGATGCTTGGAATAAACCTTAATCCATACCGATTGGAAGGCTTTCGATATTGGATGTTCAAAACAAACTGACATAGTCATCAGACACTGGTCTGCCCACCATTTTTGTTGTAAAATATTACCAATATGTAAAGCGGATCATTTAAATATTGTCAATATCGTAAAAATAATTTACAGTTTATTCCGTTGCTTTATTCCGTATTGTCTCAGGATTAATTAATTAATATTTGGCATGACTGTTGTTATGTATTTTTTTGTATATTCTAAATTTATTTATAATTATTTTCTGAATTAACTGAATAGAATCTTTTTACAACCCTGATTATTAACATCTAAATTTCATGCCTATGATATAAAAATTAACTCTTTTTTTGAGAAGGAGACAACACTCATGTCTTCTAACAGATTTTATTATTAGAACCTTGAATTCGTTACTAATTTAAAAAGAGAAAAAAATGAATAAGCCCACTGCGAAATTTTACCTGGTTTGTCTTTTCACCATGTTAATGTTCAATGCAGGAATCGCACAAACCAGTTCAATCAGCTATCCAAACTTTTTAACAGATACTTGGATAGTTCCTGATTATAGTTTATCTAATCCAGTATATAATACAGTTAAATGGCAGGTTTTTCCTTCCAGACTGATGGTAGTGTCCGCACAATTCACAGCAAAAACTATTGATGGCCAAACTGTTGACATTGAAACTGCTAATATTTGGGTAAATAATTCCGACGGTCATTACGAATCTACTTTACATTTGCCAAATAACAGCCCGTATGGATACTATACCCTGAGTATGTAAAGTTACCTGCAAGGATGTCAATAATCATTTGTTCACCCTTCCAGTAGTAACATCAAACAAGTTTTGCGTTACCTATAAATCCGATGGGAAGGCACCGAATAAATTGGTAACAGGATATTCGCTGAAGACAGTCATCAGATCAAATTTTAATATCAGGGACAGTTGTCAGATTTTATTTTTTGATGATACTCATTTTTGTTATATCGATGGTCTGAACCGGGTATGCCAGGGATATGCACAGGGTAATCAGTGGATAACAGCTCCGATAGTTGCTTCTGACGGCTCGTTTTATAATGTGGCACTGAATTCTCAGCTAATCAGGGGAAATAATGAAATATTTTATGTTGATAATACCAGGAAAATTTTCAGGTTAACCCGGCAAGCTGGAACAGATAATTGGGATGGATCCTATCTTTATCCGGCTCAGGTTCCGGTCAGGGATTATTCAAGTCTGGTTTATTATAACTACAGATTATTTTTTGTCGGTTCTTTCGATAATGACATCGGTTATCTTTACGAAATTACAGGAGCTGGAACTTCCTCGGCAACAATGAGCATTGTGGGAGGATCAGAAGTTCAGCCGGTCAGGAAACGATCAGATTTTCTTTTAACAGCCACAATGAATCTGTTTTATATAGGTTCAGATAATTTAGTTTACAATTTCAAGTTGAATAGCGATGGCAAATGGTCAGGAGGAACTTCGCCGATTAACGACAGCCGATTGAAAGTGGCTCTTTGGACCAATATAATTTCTGATAATTACGCTGTATATTATGTTGAATCCGGTTCCAGAAACATCTATTCCGTTCAGTTTTCCGGTTCAAATGGCGGTACTGCAGTCTGGACTACTTCTCGCATTTCTCCTGATACCATCTACGTTAGATCCAACGGACTAACCTGGTACGACAACCATATTTTTTATGTTACAACAAAAAATTTCCTGAATAATCTCACTCCCGTGCAAAATGGCAGCAACGGTACCATCTGGAATTGTGACACCATGGTTAATGGTGACAAGTGGTCTGAGTGCCCTGGTTACACTAAAATTGCAGTAGCGGAGAAATCGGTGCCCTGTATCTGGCATAACAGCATTCCTGAGGAAGGAAGCTACCAGGATGTTTTCCATAGTTATCACTGTTTTTATGGTTCGTATAATATTACTCCTGATTCATGCTGGACACCTTCAACAATTCCGAACCAGAACTGGGACAATAACCTGATTGTAAACATTTTCGATCAAATGATATGTTTTGGCACCCAAAATGGCTGTGACCAATGTTTGGATAACGGGAAATGGAAGAAAACCTGGAAGCCGATCCCTCTGTTAAATTCCAGATTGGACCTGGGTAGTTATCGCCTTGTGCCTGGCTCCATCATTTCAATGTGGGGAGATAAGGTGTTTTTCGTAAGGTGGGATGGAACAAACAAATCATCCTGCAATCTGTCATATGTCGACCGGAAAGTCAACAATTCGATCAGTAAACCGGGGTATCAAATGGCATTTAATGATGAGTTTGATAATCCTTCCACAGTGTTCAGTTCCGACGAATGTGTCAGAAAATGGAATGGTCAGCTCCCGCATTGGATTATCCCTCCGGCGTCTCCGACCATGATACAGGATGGCCCTCCCGGGGCCATCGTAGTGCCGGATTGCCCCCTGCGTGGGAGCTGGGATACATATTTAGAGCCCCTTCCATCCGGCAATACCGACTATCTGAATGTGGGAAATGGTTATCTTTCGTTGAATATCAAACATTCACCGAGTAGTGCGACAACCTACCGGTTTTGGGATAAAACAGTCTGCCCCTGGTATAGCTGTGACCTGCCGTATCCTTTCTATACCGGTTCCATTCAGTCCGACGTTTTGAATTGTGCGGATCCTCCCAATTGCACCAGAATGAATTCAAATCCGGAATGTTTTAGCGACATGCATCCAAAGAAATTTTCCTATTTGTATGGCTACAACGAGATCAGGTGTCAACTTCCGAGAGGACAGCGGCTTTGGCCTTGTTATGGTTCTGCTCCGGTCGATGATTTTTTTTGGCAATGGAATTTAAACATGTTCGAAGCATATGGCAACGGGCGTTGTATGTATTTTGATAATTTCAGAGGTCCTTCAGGCAATGAAACGGCAACCGGAGCTGATGCTTATACAGTGCTTGCCATGGGCTTCAGATTTTATGATGCCATGTACACGTATGCCTATAATTGGACTTCCAACAAAATCGAATATTATTTCAATAATGTATTCGTTGGCGGTTTTGGTTCCGTAACCAATCCAACTCCGGGGTACCGGAACAGTACGATCCCCAATGAACCACTATACCTGCAGGCACACAATGAAAGACATCCTCTATATTTTGATAACCTTGCCATTTCACAAAATGAAACAATGTGTGAGGTTGACTTTGAAACAGCTCAATATAAGATTGATTATATCCGGGTCTACCAACCAGCGGGATGGCCTGTAACCATCCCATGTGACGGGGCGCTCCAGGACAATCCGAATAAAGGCTCAGGTGAAATGAAAGATGCTGAACAGTTGGTCAAATCAGGCCTCTTTGATTTTCATCCTAATCCTGCAACCGATAAATTGTATGTCGAGATCAATGATTTCTCAGGAGTTGCCCGTATGCTGATAAAAAACAGCATGGGAGACCAGGTCGCTGCTGAACTGTTGAGCGTGAAAAACGTTTCTATTGACATTTCCAAATATCCCCGGGGCATGTATTTTATTGAAATTGAAACCGGCGGGAAAAAGGAGATTAAAAAATGGATAAAAATGTAGCGGTTGTACCGGGAACCGGCATATAAAATGATCCCATTCTGTAAGACAGTATTTAAGGATATTTCGTAATTAAAAGCAACACATGTACCCGGGTGCATGTGTTGCTTTTCTTTCTTCATTCGTGATCATCACGAACCCTACAAATCATATACATTGCCTGCATTCCTGCATTGCCTGCATTGCTTGCATTCCTGCATTATTTTCCCATGCTGTCTGACAAATAGAAAGCGCAGATCTCCCTGATCGATTCCCCGACAGGGCGGAAGTGAAAATCGATGGCTTTGCAGAGTTTTTCGCTGGAATAGGTATAGATTTGCGAGGTAGTGACAGCCATTTCACGGGTAACTTCCGGTTTTGAACCGGTAAGGAAAGCCCGGACCGCCTCCACGCGCCAGGCAATGGAGGTCATGGATGGCGGAACATTCACTGTGGGTGCAGGTTTGTTGAGATATTTCGCGATAAGGGTGAAGAAATCCTGGTACGACAGGTTTGCCGCCGAACAGATATACCGCTCTCCGAACTTGTTCTGATCCATCAGGGCCATCATGGCTTTGCTGATATCCCGTGCATCGACATAGCCGTTTACGCCGCGGGTATAGTATCTCAACCCCTCATAGACAAGCCTGAACAGTCCTGAATTGTCCTGCCAGAAGCCGGGCCCCAGGATTACCGATGGGTTGATGATCACGGCATTCA
>CAIYQH010000453.1 GCA_903928285.1 uncultured Bacteroidales bacterium | reverse complement strand
GTTCCAGCATCTGCGGTTTGAGAGGCTCCCCCTTCATTGATTTATAGTTTACTGCGATCTTCAGGTTGTTTGCAGCAGCGGTGGTGTCACCGGTAGCGGGAATACCGGTAATGATCAACCGGGCAAAGAGAATATTCTTTCCGGTGTTGGTAACCTGGATGATCACTCTTTTCCCGGGCAGTACTTCGATTTTCCGGGTAAGTACGGGCTTCTTTGTTTCAAGATTATCCGTTTCCCCGGCATTCAGTCTGACGGAGGCCAGTATGCCGCCTCCCCCTGTGTTGCCTGTAAATTTTGCGATGGAGAGAAGGGCAAAGGAGGTCTCCTGTGTACTATACCAGCCGCCACCTGCAAGCGAGGCTGAAATTTCCCTGACGAGCGGCGCTGCCTTGGTCTTCATGTTCATCAGACATAAAGCCTCTATGATCATGGCTTTGTCGCGGAGATCGGAACCATAGGAATACCAGAGTTCGCGATAGGGTTTGACAGTTGTTGAGGCAGTATTTACCAGTTTTAACGCCACCTCCCTTTTACCACAAAGCTCATAGGCAGCAGCAAGCCTCCACCGGGCAGCTGTTGAAAGGTCGCGTTTTTCCAGTAACTTGTTCATGGCTCCCAATTCCGGCGCCTTCGCCAGGGCAAGGGTGAACAACCGGAATGCCTGCGCCAGGTCGTCGTTAAAATAACCGGCGTTATAACTCCATGAAACCGCTTTTTGCCGTTGAAACTCCTTCCAAGAGGCCATGAAGGTCACCGGCAAGGTAAACCCCTTTTGTTCTGCTTCCAGCAGGAAATCTCCGGCATAGGAGGAGCCCCAGTCGTCGGCATAGGAAGATCCGGGCCAGTAGCTGAAACCGCCGTTGGAAAGCTGGAATGATTTTAACCGTTGAATGGCAGCACGCAGGTTTTGCTCCGTCTCCTTTTTGGAAGCATCGGGGAGCTCAAGAAGATCGGATAAATAGAGTTGTGGAAAAACCGACGAAACAGTCTGTTCAACACAGCCATAGGGATAATGGATCAGGTCGCCGAGCCGTTTTTCCAGGTTCAGCGGCGGGATGGAGGATAATTCCAGTATTCCCTTGTTTGTCCCGGCGATGCCGGGGGCATGAAACTGCGATGTCCATACAGCTCCCGGCTGCAGAACCTTTTCGGAAAGATCCGTTACGGGAAGGTTCGGATTACGCACCTCTATCTCGATGGCATGTTCCGACCGCTCGTTGCCGCTCGTTGCCACGATCCTGACCTTGCCGATCCCGGCAACCTCTTCAACCCGAAGATCGAAGAAGACGAGCTGGTCGCCGGTGGCGTTAAAGGTCAGCTGACGGGTATTTCCGCCGGTTATGGTGAAAAGGTCATTGACCATCACCTCCACCTTAACATTTTTCACCGATTTTTCCATGGTAAACACGCTGACCGGCAGCCGGACGGTTTCACCGGGACCCAGCACCCTGGGCAGGGTACCCAACACCATCAGCGGCTTTTTCACCGCAACGGTTTTTTCACTTTTTCCGTATGCGCCATCCTGCCCTGCCACCACCATGACCCTTACCGATCCGATGTATCCGGGCATGATGAAGGAATGTGCTTTCGATTGTCCCTTCTTTAACTCGAAGGAACCGAGATACTTTACCATCGGTTTGAACCGGTTGGCCTTGAGGCCGCCCTTGTTCAGCGCCTCCTGGTCTCCGCCGATACTGAGGATTCGCTGCAGTTCACCGCTGAAGGCGCCCATCACCTGGTCGAACATATCCCATGTTTTCACTCCAAGAGCCTCCCTGGCATAAAAGACTGACCAGGCATCCGGCGTTTTATAACGGGTAAGATCGAGCAACCCCTCATCCACCATGGCAAGGGTATAGGTCATGGGTTTGCCGGCAGACTCTTTGACCTGGATCGTAACCCTCTTCCCGGGTTCCAGTTTGTCGGGCATAGAAATCACCGGGTTCAGGTGAGTGCCCGGATTTTCAACCTTTACAGGGATTACCCCGTACAAACGGATCGGCAGGTCATTCCGGGTCTGTGCATGAGGCTGGATAAGGGTCACATACACATAGCAGTTTGGAGTCATCTCCGCGGTTGCATCAAAGGTGATGCCGGTACTCCCTTTGGAGGTGGGGGCCCACCACGATTTGACGATTTTTGAACCAGTTTCGATCGTCACCAGGGCCCGCCCGTCGGGGGAGGTTGGCAGGGTCATCTTAACCTTGTCCCCAACCTTGTACTGACCTTTGTCACAGGTAAGTGTCAGCATGGCGGCAGCCTGCTTTTCTCCGCCCGGCATCCTGAAATAGCCGGGCCAGTCGACATAAACCACTTTGGCGGCACTGTGTCCCGACATCTTATCGGTAACTTTGATCAAGTAGCGGCCCCAGTTGTCGTAATCCACACGGAACGGGAAGGTGGCTCTGCCATTCATGGTTTTCACCGTTGCTGAATCCGAATGCTTGCTATAGGAGGTAGAGATAAAATCAGCCGATCCCGCATCCGAACCGTCCCACCACCACCGCCACTGAAGCTTGAAAACCTCTACCTTCAGCCGGTTTGACGGAACAAGCTGTCCATGGGCATTCACATTCACCAGGTCAACCGGGTAGGTTTTATCGGTGTAGAGCACCCTGTCGCCCGAGGTGGCCGCGGGCAAACTCAGACCGGCATAGGACTGGTAGGGATAGTAGGGCATGGTAAAGCGGTCGACGCTGAAATCACCGCCATCTTCAAAGACCATGGTTTCAAAGGAGGCCTTCAGGGCTCCCGGCGCGATGTTGGTGACATGGATTTTCGGGGCGATCAGAGTGCGGCCGTTTGCATCCAGCCTCCCATCAAAGATGGTAATGTTTTCAGCAGCGAAGCCTGCTGCGGGATTATCGAAAACAAATCCCGGGTAATCGCGGAAGGCTGTTGTCGACTTCGACAGGGTCAGCATCACTTTTGCTTTCAGGTTGTGGGCCGTGGCTCCCGTGAGCCAGGCTGCCTCCAGCAGGGCAGTTGGTTCCTCGTTTTTAACCAGCCGGTCGGCCTTAAAATCAAAATTTATCTTAAGCCTGTTGGGTTTGACGGTTTCGATCTTCAACGTTTTCATGAATTCCACGCCACCCACGTTTACCTTTACAAGCCAGTTTCCGGTAGGTGCATCGGCTGCCGTGGCGGTGCTGAAATTGTAAAACCCGTTGACAGGGTTTGTCTTCACCATCCGGCTGATCATTTGTCCGCCTGGATTATAAAGGGACAAACTGACAGGATGATGTTCAGGAAGCTGGTGGGTTTTATCCTCGAGGATAAAGGCCAGGAAAATGGAATCCCCCGGGCGCCAAACGCCCCGTTCGCCGTAAATAAATCCTTTGAGACCCTTCTGAACAGGCTCACCGCTTACATCGAACATGCTGAGCGAAAGAGAATTTCCTTCACTCAGTTTGAGGTAGCCCGATTGCTGCCCGTTCCTGGCCACCATGACAAAGGGCCGCTTGTTTACCGCCACGGTTGCCATCCCTTCGCCATCGGTGACAGCCCGCGCAAGACACTGAAGCTGGAAATTGTAAAACTCAACACTGACGCCGGACAATGGCCTCGTTGAAATGATATCGGTGACCCAAACATGGAAATTCCCGTCACTGCCGCATTTTGCGATCATGCCCAGATCGGAGGCGAGGAGATTCCGGCTGATGGTTTTATTGAAATAATAGGAGGATTTACATGGATCTTCCCTTTCCTGCCAGACATAATTGCGCCAACCCCCGCCCTCCTCTTCATCATCGGCATAACTGCCATAGTACTGCCAGTTCTTTTCATTTTCATCATCAGGATTCTCAAGGGTCGTAAGTCCTGCCGTAACAGGTTTCAGCGAGTCGGCCGGGCATCCCGGGTAGGTTGAATAGCTCTTTTTGAATCCCAGCGAAACTGAATAAATTGCTCCCGGCTCGGTTTTCATTAACCCTGAAAGATCGATAGAATAACGATTCCATTTGCCGTAGTCGGTCACCCCGGTAAGCGGGACGGTCTTTTTCAGTACCACCCTGCCAACCCTTGTCAATTCGGAGTTGCCGTTCAACTCGTTGACCTGCAGGAATTGAAGGATGTTTTTTTCGAAGATCCTGACGACCTGTATATCCACGGAATTCAGGTTTACCGCCTCGAAGGGGAGCAGCATGCCGTTTGATCCCGGCATCAGAACGCCATCGCCTGTAAATCGTACGTTTGGTTTGGTATTGTCAATGGCAATATCCTCCTCCGTAAGTTTACCAAGCTGAACCTGGTTGATGTTCCGGATGGAGGGTTCAAGGGTTAACCTGACTTTTTTATCTTTTATTTCCGGCAGGTAGATGGTTAACAGGTTGTCGTCGATTTCATAACGCAGGTTGTTGTATTTCCCGACCCTGAAAAGGCCGTCGAGGAGCTGATCCTTTTTCAGCGGATCAGAAAACTGAACCACGATCGCCTGGTCGGTTCCCGGGGCATTCCTGACCGATAAAACTGAAAATTCGCCCAGAGGAGGGATGAGGGTTTTTACATTCCCGTTGCACTTTGAATCCAACGGTGTGCCATCCCACTCCAGTTTCACTTCGCTGGCTGAGTTTCCCCGTCGCACCGAGTCAACCTGGAAATGATGAAGACGCAATTTCTGATCATGGGTCCACATGACCGGCAGCGACCTGCCATCCTGCCTGGCAGTCAGCACCTTTTCAACCTGCTGGTCACCGGCGATATCGGAGGTCCTCAGCATGCCGTTCAGATGCTCCCGGGCTGCGCCTGCGTGCGGATAGGCTTTATGGTTTTCGACAACCACCTCGATTTCCTGCGAAATGGTATGGAACTGGAAAACCATGGTTTTCAGCGAATCGGGAACCGTCAGCAGCTTTGAAAGGAAAAATGTTGCCGTATAAAGCTGATCCTTGGGCAAATGCCCGTCAGGCCTGAATTCGATCGTACGGCTGTCAATCCAGCAGCTTTTCCCTTTGATGGCAGGTCTAAATGAAAAATACTCCTTTGTCACCGGGGCATTCAAGGCCATGGTATCGGCAAAATCCCCGGCGAGCCTGACCCTTATGACCGAATGGGTTGAGATGGTTCCCGAGGTGAATCCCTGGACATATTCCCGGAAGGCAGGGCTCACGGTTATCAATCCTTTCTGATTCGCGACGGAATGGGCACGATATAGCATGACCGCACAAAAAAGGAGGATGGCGGCAGGAAGGAGGTAGAAACTGTTTTTTTTCATGGCAAATCCCGTTAATGGTAAAAGATATGTGTTTTTTTATCCTCTATATGCAATACTGACTGGTTTCCCTGCTGAAACCCTGTTACCTGCTTTTTCCCGCGGGACCGGGAAACCGGGTGAACAACGCTCCCCGGGAACCCTTGGGCGTGATAAAGTACTCCTTCAGAAAAGCGTTTTGTTCGTTGACATGTTTCTGGTTTTCGGCGATTGCCTTTAACAGGAGCTCTTTATTCTGCCGGAGGGTCTCCTGTTGCGGCTCGATCCCGGCTAATAGTTTCCTGCATTGTGCCAGATGGTAATTACAGGTATCGACCATTTTCTGGATGCTGGCATCGGGGCGGGCTGGTTTAAACTGGTGATTCCAGTAACCAATATATTCATTGAACAGGAGGGAGGCCGCATTATAATGGTTGACCGCGTCGTTGAACCTGTTCACCAGCTGATTCTGAATTTCATTCTGTTGGTTTGCCTCCTCGATATCGATGGATTGCTGAAGAAAACGCAGGTATTCGGCAACGGAAGTATTGATTACGCCGTTTTTTTCAACCCTGCGGTAGGTCGATAAAAACCTGTCCTGAGAGGATAGCCTGTTGTAGGCTGCGATGCTGTCGGGATATGAAAAGTACTGACAGCTGTCTTTTTTAGGAAAGGTTCCCCGGAGAAAATCACGTGAGGTTACGGGATAATGCAGGCATTGCCAGATCGGGTCAAAGGGCATATGGCTTTGAATGAAACCGGCTGGAGAAACCATGAAATATTCATCGGTGAATTTCCGGGTAAATTTGCCATTTAAAAGGAAGCCGCTGCCCCAGGTCGGATCAAAGAGATACCAGGAGCTATCGATCCGTGCGGCCACCCAGGCATGGTTTATGGTTACCACTTGTCCGTTTTGCCGGGAGTAGCCGAGTACAATATAGTTTTCGATTCCGGCGTTGTCGCACAATTCGTGAAAAACCCCGGCATAGCCCTGGCAAACTGCTTTCCGGTCGCGGAGGGTACGCGTAACAATACTCCCGGGTTCATCCTTAGGCCGGAAGTTGAACATGTTTTCAACATCGTAATCGATGTTCCGGGCTGTCCAGGTGTAGAAAGCCCTGATCCGTTCCCTGCCGGTATGCAGGTTTGTACTGAAATAGCGGGATAATGCCAGGATCGATTTTCCTGACGAATCGGGTGCCGCGAGCGCAACAGCATCTGCATGACCGTAGTCAGGCACAGATTGCGGAAACGTTGGGACAGGGGAAAAAACTGTAATAAAAACGAGGAAGATGGCTTTATTCATAAGGGCCCGGTTTTTCCATTAACAATATTATGAAAAAATCCGGAGGCGCCTATGAATTTTACCGCTGCCGAGCAATAATGAAAGCTATTATTGTTTCAGATACAGCAATGCCGGGGGAACAGGTTGGCTGAGTTTGCAAAACTATTCCGGCCCGGATCAGTGAATGGGTATGCCGCTGATTAATATCTTTTTTTGAATCCTTCGCGTGATTTATCGCCGTAACCACCGCCGCCGCGTGAGTCACTGCGTCCGCCGCCGCCGCGTGAATCGCCGAAACCGCCTGGTTTACGATCCGTTTTGGGACGGGCTTCTGAAACGGTCATTACCTTACCGTCAAATTCGGCATTGTTTAATTCTTCGATGGCCTTGGCAGCCTCTTCATCATTGGTCATTTCCACGAAACCAAATCCTCTTGATCTTCCTGAAAAATTGTCTTTAATAACCTTAGCTGATGTTACGGCACCATAGTCAGCAAACGCCTGTTTCAGATCCTCATCGTTGATCCTGAAACTCAAATTTGATACAAAAATGTTTTTCATGTAATTGTTTAGTGAATGAATACTGGGTGATTGGTGATTTTAAGCTTCAATTACGAGAAGGGACCGGCGGCGATACAACTTCGAGGAGGTGATAACGACTGATGGGCTTGCCTTGTGGATTTTTGAATACTCAAAAGCCAATGCAAAGATAGACAATTAAACCGAATGATCGACGTATGTACGTAAATTATAAGTAAATGGATGATTTTTTTATCTTTTTTCAACACCTTTGTGATTTGGAGGAAACGCAGCCCCGGAAAAGTTTGCGCGGAAACTGGATTTATTTCATAAATTTGGCCTATTTGCCGGATATGAAACAAAAGATATACAATCTCGATCTGATTTACGGAGGAACTCCGGTTTCATTTGCCATCAAGAGCATGGAGGAAATGGTTGATGACAATGGTGGCATCACAGACGAACCGCACAGACATAACTTTTATTCGGTGATCTGGTCTTTTACCGCTACAGGGACCCATATCATCGACTTCAAGGACTACCCTGTTCTGCCGCAACATATCTTTTTTGTAAGTCCCGGCCAGGTTCACCAGGTACTGACCGACCCTGACCCCACCGGAATGAACATCCTTTTCACACCGGAATTTCTGCAGCGGAACAGCATTCGTGAAGATTTCATCACCAATCTCCGGCTTTTCCGCGACAGTGACGAGACACCGCCCCTGGCGATCACCGAACCGATGGCGGGCCGTCTGCGCGAATATGCGCACAACATGAAATCGGCCTTTGATTCGGACAACGAGATGAAATTTGAAACCATCGGCGCCTGGCTGAAACTCTTTCTGATCGAATGCAACGGCCATTGTACGCTTCATCCGGCCGGCAACGGCGCGGATATTGAGGTGGGAAGATCGCTGGTAAAACGGTTCCGGCAAACCGTGGAATCTCATTTCCATGAGTGGCACCAGGTTAAAAACTATGCCATGGCATTGAATGTGTCGCCCAATTACCTTAATGAGGTCATCAAGGCTAATTTGAATATCCCTGCCAAAGATTTTATCCAGCACCGGCTGATCCTGGAAGCGAAGCGCATGTCGCTGTTTACAACCAAGAGCGGAAAAGAGATCGGCTTTGACCTGGGATTCGAAGATCCGTCGCATTTCAGTAAATTTTTCAAGAACTCCTCGGGCCAGTCGCTTGTCCAATTCAGGGAAACGCATCCTTTCTGAATCCTTTCCGTCATTTATACCTTCACTACCATGATTTTGCCATTTCCCCTCAGCCGGCATGTCCGTAGTTTTGCAGCTCAACAATAAACTACAGGAAACAAAACAAAATCAAAATATTCATTATAACAGGGAAACATGGAATCAACAAACAAAACAACATGGGTCATCGACCCGATGCACAGTGAAATTCAATTCAAGGTTAAGCACCTAGTGATTTCGACAGTTTCAGGAAACTTTGACCAATTCGAAGGGAAACTCGTTACCAGCGGAGACGATTTCAACGGGGCATCCGCCGAATTCTCCGCAGAGGTTAACAGTATCAATACCCACCAGCCCGACCGCGACGGTCATCTGAAGTCGGCCGATTTCTTCGATGCCGTAAACCATCCTAAACTTACCTTTACATCAACCGGGTTTAAAAAAAGAGGAAGCTCCGATTTTATTATTACCGGCGATCTTACCATCCGGGGCATCACCCGCAGCGTTGAGCTGAATGTCGAATTTGGCGGTATTGCCGGAGATCCTTATGGAAACACCAAGGCAGGTTTTGAAGTGACCGGGAAGATCAACCGTAAGGATTTCGGACTGCACTGGAATGCCCTTACCGAAGCCGGTGGCATGGTGGTTGCCGAAGAAATCAAGTTACACCTGAACATTGAACTGGCAAAACAACCGTGATGTCATAATAATCTATAAGCTGGCGGCATATCCGGCCGCCAAAAAAAGCTTTCAGGAATTTGAATTCCGGTCCAATAAGGGTCCTGTCAGGTTCGCAGGACCGGTCATTCGTGAATTCCCGCACTTGTAATTTCATTGTGCCTTGAACAAGGGGCGTTATCAAGAGCTTCGGAATAAACAGGTTTCCAGGTAGTAAATTATTTTACATCAAGAAATAAATAGTGGAATTACGTAATTACCTGTTATGGATTTCCGTAAATATCGTAGTTTTGAGGTCTATTTTGATTTATGGAAATTGCCCTTAATCTGCCATCTACAAAAAGGAAGCTAATATTACTTGTTATTCTGATAACAATGATATGTGCAGAAATGCATGCCCAGCGTTACCAGTCGATGTCCTATACCGAGGCCAATGGTCTGGCGAATTCAATGATATTTGACATTCTGCAGGATTCTTCGGGGGTGATCTGGATCGGGCGGAGACTGGGGATCTCCTCCTATAATGGCACCAGTTTTTACAACTACAATGTTTCCGATGGGTTAAGGTCGGCCAGCTATGCTTACCTTACCATAGATGAAAAGGCCAAAATCTGGGCATTGCCCGAAAGCGGCGGGCTCTTTTTTGCACAGTATGATGGGGGCAAATGGCATTGTGTCTTATCGGAAAGTCCGCCCCCGCCTGAAATAACAGCTACCTACACCTCCCTTGATGTACAGTATGAAAAAGGAACTGCCATGATCATGGTTGGCACCCAGGATAAGGGATTTGTTTTCTATAAGGACCACAAATGGAATCGATATACGACCAGTGACGGGATTCCTGGAAAAACAGTCAATTGTGTCAGGGGTTTCGGCGGCGCCGTCTATGTTGGTTCCGACAAGGGGCTGACAGTTTTCAGGGATGGCAGGTTTAATCCTGTCAAGGACGATGGAACCGGTCGCCTCTCGGGGAATATTCTCTCCATGGACCGGAGTGGAAAATTCCTATGGTTGCTTGGTGAAGGCTGGCTGGGCTTTATCACAGGAGGCCGGTTTACACTGGTCACCTCAGGGTTTCATCTTCCGTTAAATGGAATGGGAAGAAGGTGTTTCCTGCATGCCGGCAGAGATGGTAAAGTATATTTCGGGAACTCCTTCAAAGTATTTTCTTTCACCAGGGTGTCGGGAAAATTTGAATTATTGGACCGCAGCAGCGGCCTGATCTCAGAAGGAGGAACCTCCGCCCTGGTTGACCGGGAGATGAATACCTGGATCACCGGTTATCGTGGCATCACCAAGATTCCGTCGGAACGTTTTGCCAGTTTTGCAGAAGAGGATGGCCTGTACAGCAATGAGGTTGCTTCAGGAATGGAGATCAGTCCCGGAAAGTACATTTTTGGTCATCACGGCGCTGTAACCTTTTATGACGGGAAAGAGATGACCCGGCTGGTACTGAATCCTGTCAGGGGAGAGGCAAACTATGAAACGCGGGTTATTGAAATCCAGAAGGGCTTCAAAGGCGACCTCTGGCTGGCCGTAAGCTCCCTTGGCGTGGCCAGGCTGGATAAAAACAGGCATGTATCCTGGTATCATGAAAAAGAGGGGCTCTCAGGAGTTGCTTACTCCTTGGCCATCACCCCTTCTGGTCAAATTTTGGCGGGAACCACCCGCGGATTGTTCGAATTCAGCAATGGCAGGTTCATCCAGGTTGACCTGGGAAAAGCCAATAATATCGCCTACCGGAAAGTTTTTCCGGGCGCTGATGGCAGTCTGTATCTTGCTACCATTAACGACGGTCTTTTTTTAAAAAGGGGGAAAGAGATCATTTCCATTACTTCGCCCGACAACACACTGGCAAACAATGTTTTCGCCTACTATACTGACACAAAAAAACGGCAATGGGTGGGAACTGCCGCCGGGCTGTATGAGATAGCGGGCCGGGAACTGAAACGCGTTAATAAAGATGGCTTAATGATCAACAGGCCTGTTTACCTGATCCTCGAGGACCACATGGGAAATCTGTGGGTTGGGACCGATAACGGTGTGTATCGGTGGGACGGGAAGCTGCTTTCCCATTTCACGGTCAATGACGGATTAGCGGGCCAGGATATAAACCGGTCGGCCGGATTTACCGACAGCTTTCATCATATCTGGTTCGGGACCAATAACGGGATCACTGTTTTCAGACCGGAACTGGACTATATTCCCAGCCAGATACCTCCCCCCAAGATTATCCTTCTCCCTGTCGTTGTAGGTAAAGATTCATTAAACCCGTTATCGGACAAACAATTACAATACGATCTTAATGATCTTGCCTTTAACGCCCGCGTGATCTCCTTCATCAACGAGCGTCAGGTTTATGTAAGGTATTACCTGGAGGGTTTTGACACCAACTGGTCAAAAGAGGTGCTTTACAGCGGAAACCGGTTCGTTTACAACAACCTGACTTCGGGAACTTACCGCTTTTACGTGAAGGCAAGGAATTCAATCGGCACCTGGAGCCAGCAGGTTGTATCCGCCAAATTTACCATTAGTCCGCCATTCTGGCTCCGCTGGTGGTTCATTACCATTTCGGCGCTTCTTTTTTCAGGGATGGTTAATATCACCTCCAGGTTCGTCACGACCAACCGGTATAAAAATTCACTGAAAGAACAGGTCGACCTGCAGACCCTGGAACTCCGGAATTCTGAAATGAAACTGATGGAAAGCAATGCAGCGAAGGACAGTTTCTTTTCCATTATTGCACACGACCTGCGTAATCCCTTTAATGCCATCCTGGGTTTTCTTGACCTGCTTACCGAAGAGGATTGCGACTTCTCGGATTCCGACCGTCAAACAATGCTGCTGCAACTGAAATCGGCTGCAGTACGAACCATCGACCTGCTGGATAACCTGCTGACCTGGGCCCGTGCACAACGCGGCAGCCTGCCCTTTGAACCTGTGAAATTCCCCCTGAGTGAAACCATCGCCGACAACCTCGCACTTTTTGCGGTTGCTGCCCAGGGGAAAGACATTTCCCTCATCAATGAAGGGAAGGATGATTGCCATGTATATGCCGACCGGAATATGATCAGTACCGTGGTCAGGAACCTGGTCTCAAACGCACTGAAATTCACCTATCCGGGAGGCACGATTATCATCGGGATGAAGCAGGAGTATCCTCATTCCATCAGCGTTTATATAACTGATAATGGCATGGGGATCCCACCGGAGAATATAGAAAGTTTGTTTAAAATCGAACACAGGACGATCGGGAAGGGCACTGCCAATGAAACAGGAACAGGACTGGGGCTGATCCTTTGTAAGGAATTCATCGAAAAAAACGGAGGCACGATGCAGGTTCAAAGCATCCCCGGAACCGGGAGCACCTTTTCCTTCACTATTCCCTGTGTTTCCTGAAAGCCTTCCGGACAGGCATGTTTGCAGCAGGTTCATATTCCGGAAGTACCGTTTTTTGTGAATCCCACTTATTTTATGACCTTTGCACCTGAAACCAAATTCAACAAGATGAAAAAGATTTTTTTCCCAATCCTTGTCATTTCCCTGTTTGCCATCGCTGCTTGCAATCAGAATGCCGGTAAAGCAGCCGGCAAAACAAAAAATGACACGACCCGTATGACGGTTCGTACCTTTGAGAAGCAGGCCGATAGTTGCATCAACAAACCGGTGGTTCTTGAAGGTACCGTATTCCATACCTGCAAAGAGGGCGGGAAAAGAATGTTTATCGTGGATGGTACCGACAGTATCAGGGTCCAGGTTACCGCCGGACCGAAGATCACCAAATTTGATGAATCGCTTGCCGGAAGCCGGGTACGCGTTTTCGGAGTTGTCAGGGAGGAGCGGATTGATGCGAAATATCTGAATGAATGGGAAGCCGAGGTTAAGAAACCCGACCCCAGTCACGCCGTTGGCATTCACTCAGGCGCCGTCGGTCATGAGGACCAGGATACCAAGGACAAACTCGACAACATCAACTCCCTGCGGGAAGACCTTAAAAAATGCGGGAAAGATCACCTGTCATTCTTCACCATCGAGGCGGACAAGTTTACCGAACTTAAATAGCATGCAGGCTAAAACCTTACGCAGGTGGAACAACGTACTTCACCGTGATATCGGCTATCTGTGTGTCGGCATGACCCTGATCTATGCTGTTTCCGGTATTGTGCTCAACCATTTCAAAGCCGGCGACTTTCAGCATCCCGATTACGGAACCTCCTTAACGGAGCTGAAGGTATCCCTTCCCAAAGATGGAAAGGTGGATCAAATCTACGTCTTTACGGTACTTGACCAGGTTAAGGAAAAAGATCATTACAAGAGCTATATCACCGGCGACGGGTATGTTCAGATTTTCCTGACAAGGGGATTTGTCTATGTCGACCTGAAAACCGGGGAGGCACAGATGGAGCGGAAAATGACCCGGTATGTGATCAAGGAGATGAATATGCTCCACTACAATAGCCTGAAGCGATTTTATACCTGGTTTTCAGACCTGTATGCCGCAGGGCTGATCCTGTTGGCCATTACCGGACTGTTCGTCCTCAGAGGCAGGAACGGCATCCTTGGACGAGGGGCCTGGCTAACTGCCATCGGGATCATCATTCCCGCTTTGTTCCTCTTCTTTTATTCCTAGGATACCGGGATTTTTTCATCTTGAATGTAAGAATCAGTTGAAAATTGTCACCCTCCGGCCGGGAAGAAAATGTTAATTTTGGAATACCAAATTTCAAGGGAATGATACGATTTGATGAATCCGGTCTGATTGCCGTTGCCCTGCACAAAGTCGGCAATAAATCAACCGAAGAAGGGGTT
>CAIYQH010000452.1 GCA_903928285.1 uncultured Bacteroidales bacterium | reverse complement strand
ATGCAGGAGGAAATCTTCGGGCCGATCCTGCCTGTGCTGGAATTCGATGACCTGGCCGAGGTGACCAGCTATGTGAACGATCATCCGAAACCCCTGGCATTTTACTATTTTTCAGATAACAGGAGGAAACAGGAGGAGGTGCTGATGAAAACCTCGTCGGGAGGAGGGTGCATTAACGACGTACTGGTGCACATCGCCAACGACAGGCTCCCCTTTGGGGGTGTTGGCAACAGCGGCATCGGGCATTATCACGGGAAATACAGCTTCGAGGTGTTTTCCCATTCCCGGTCGATCATGAAAAAGGGCAATTTCATTGATGTTCCGGTCAGGTATGCGCCGTACGGGAATAAGTTGAAGCTGGTTAAGATGCTGATTAAGTAGGTTGTGGATTGATGTGTTTTTTACCACAATAGTCTCAATAGATCACAGCAGGATCACAGGAGAAAAGAAGAATGTAATCGTAACGGGTTAAGGGAGCAGTTCTATTTGATATCGGATGTGCTGGCATCTTCCATGAGTACATCATAAAGATAACCATAACCGAAGTCCTTATTCAGGGTGATTGTTCCTTTGAAGGTAGCGGTCTTGTTTACAGCAATGCTGTCTTTGGTGGTGATGGTCAGATCAAACTTTCCGCCAAATTCGGTGCCATCCTGGATATGAATCCAGTTCTTACCCATGATCTGGGTGTTGAGCTTAACAACGGTTCCGCGGATGATGACCTGTTTCCCACTGCAACTTCCGGGATCTTTATAGAGGTCGCCGATGGAGATACCACCCTGCGGTTGTCCGACATGAATTTCGGTTTTACGTACCGCTTCAGCCTTTTTCGGTGTGAGCTTTTCCGGGACTTTGGCAGCAGGGAGTTTACTCGACGGGTCCTGTACAAAGAAAACCGAAGGGAAGGTGCGGCTCAGTTCCTTGCTTACGAAATTTTTCATTTCAAAAGCCATGGTGTAATAGAGCGAATCGCCGGGTTTAGCTTCGCATCTGACAACTGCAATCCAAATCTTACTGTTATTTTCATCGACCTTGAGGTAGGTATAGTTGGATGTTTGCACGACTTCATCGACCATAACCCCGTGCATTCCGGCAGGTAACGCTTTCCTGGCCTGGCCGCCATTCCTGTAACAGGTTGTCACGATAAAAAAGCTGGATAACAATAGCAGTACGATGATGAAGATTATCTTGTTTCTGGTCATAGATACAAAGGGTTATGATAAATTGTTTTTTTTTGAGGGCACAAAGATAGATAATATTTTCCAACGAAGGAAAATCTGCCTATACATCAGAGAATCAAATCCGGATGGATATTTCAGCGTGTCAGGATAACAAGGAACTTGCTGTTAAAATCGTTGGGTCAGATTGACATAAAGGCGATTGAAGGTTGATTTTTGTTCCAGGGTACCCTCATAAAAAAAGGCCAGGGAAAGTTTTTTCATCATCCGCCACATCATATTGAATTCACCCATCTGCTGCAGCGGCATTGTTTCGTTCCCGTAGAATTTGTAGCTGACATAACGGTAATCCAACCCTGCTGATAATATCCCGGCAATCAGGTCGCGAGAAATACCGAGGCTGTATATTTTACCGGTCATGTAACTGGTTTCAAGGGTTGTGGCCGACAGGGTAGCCGCAACACCAATACCGGGGATACGGTTGTAGGTGAGGTAACCATACAGGTTCCTTGAAGGACGCGGATCTGTTTTACTATCCCTGTAGGAGGCATTTAGCCCGATTGACAATAACTTTACGGGCTGATAGCTGACCTGGAATGAATAACCCTGGACAGTAGCCGATTCAAGCAGTCTGTCAACAATTGTTTTATAGGTTTCGTAATAAATTACATTTTCCCTTGCACTGTAGGAAACCGACAGGGACAGCTGCCTGAAAGGCCTGTACCTTAGAGAAAGGTAAACATTAGACAAGCGTGGCGAATAATCTTTTTTATAGGTCGTATCCAACGTATTCGCAGGATCCACAGGGTTCATCGTTTTTTTATACAGGTCAACCTCTGCCGAACCAAAGAAATACAAATTACGGAAAATTGAATTTGAATGTTGCAGGTAAGTGAACCTGCGGTCGGTCATGCCATGGTTCCGCTGTTCCATGACGGCCAGGGTGGTTTGCATACTGCCGTTTTTCCCGGTGAGGTCATATGCGATATAGGCGCCTGCCTGCAGCAGGTTTGCGTTGAAACGGTAATCCAGGTTGTCGGGTCTTGTACCGGCAATAAGCCCAGCGGTGAAGTTACCCGCTTTACCCTCGTATTGAATCCCGTCGATGGCCCCTGCATTGGAAATTCTCGGATTAATCCTCCTGCCCAGCCAGATGGTATTGTGGTTGTTTATATCATAGTTCAGCGCCAGGCCATAGATCTTTAATCCGTTGAAGAGATCCTTTTTTATTTCAATCCATTGATTTACGGTATGGGCAAATGAAATATAGGTTTCCACAGAAAACCTTGAATTTCCCAGGTTTTGTGCAACCATGGAAAAGGTGTAACGCATACGTTCTGAACTGGCAGCTACATTCGAGGAGTTAAAATAGGATGCCACCGAAAAGTTCCCGGTGACCCGTTGAATCCTTTTTACTTTTGGTACAGAAGACGTAGCCCCCGAATCAGGTTTTGAGGAAGGCAGGGTTGTTTTGGCAGCTTCCGTCAGATCTGAGTTACTGCTAACCGGAATGTTCTGGCGGGTCAGCAGGGAATCCCCAACCTTTAGTGTTAGTGAGGAAACCGGGACACATACACTGGAAATGGATGAGATTTCCTTTACGATGACAGCCGGAACAGAGGTGCCGTTTTGGCTGATAAAAAGTGTATCTCCAACGGCAATGTGGTCGGTAGATGTAAATTTGACATAAACGTTATGGGAGGTGATATAGGAAACTTTTCCTTCCCTGGTCTCATAGATATTCTGTGACGACAGGGTTAATGAAATGAGAAGAAACAGGATGAGTGGAATCTGGTGTCTCATAAGTGCAGAATTAATCATTTCGCATGATGACAGGTCGGTTCATTAATTTATTAGCTTTTCCCTGGGGATGGCAATTATAGCAGGCGGCGCTGCTGTAACTGTATCCGCTGACCCCCTGGTGCGCGCTGTTCATGCTGGCCTGTGGGTGACATGAGGTTGTGCAACTGAAAACACTATAGTTTGCTGCATTCGCATGACAATCGGCACAGGTGGTCCATTTTCCCAGATGTTTCCCGGAATAGATGGGAAAGTATAATCCGTCGTGATTCCAGTTGGCGGGTGTCCATGCTGTCTGGGTATGGCAATCGGCGCAGGTTGTCGGGAACTGGGAGGTTGCATGGGGAGGATTGGTGGTCTGGTTGTAGTTGGCCTGATGACAGCCCACGCAGGTATTGGGTGTGGAAGTATTATAAACCCCGTTGTGACAGGTGATGCAATCCAGCGGGATATGCGCTCCGGCAAGAATGTAATAGTTGTTATGGATCGGGAAGGTGGCCGGTTTCCAGTTCGGGGTCGTGGTATGACAGGTGATGCAGGTTGTCGGGATGCTGATCGAATTGTGGTTGGGATTCGTCGTGGCATTGTAATTCGGCAGGTGACACCCTTCACAGGTGTTCGGCGTGGTGGTGTAATTCCCCTGGTGACAGGCAAAGCAATTGGCTGCTATGGTAGCGTGGGCGCCTGTAAGCGGATAAACAGTGTTGTGATCAAAGGTTGAAGGGCTCCATGCTGTTTGAGAATGGCAGGTTTCACAGGTGGTCGGGAAATTGGAAGTGACATGGTTGGGATTGGTCGACGCGTTGTATTTGTCGGCATGACAACCAAAACATAACTTGGGCGTTGTAACATAATTCCCTTTGTGGCAGGATACACAATCGTTTGTTATTGCAAGATGAGCCCCGGCAATAACGTAGTAGTTGTTATGAATCGGGAAGGTCGCCGGTTTCCAGCCGGGAAGGGTCGTATGACAGGTGCCGCATTCGTGGGGTATATTGATGGCGGCGTGATTCGGATTTACTGACTGGTTAAAGTTGGCGCTATGGCAGTTATAACATACCGGGGATGTTCCGGCATAACCGTTTGCGTGGCATTTAATGCATTCGGTGGTTGCATGCGCGCCGGTAAGCGGGAACCCGGAAGTGGCATGGTTAAACGTGCCGTCTTTGGAACCGGTCGGATGACAGGCAAAACAGGCAGGACTGTTCCATGCGTACCCGTTGACACCGGCATGCTTGCTATCCATGGAAGATTGGTTGTGATCATGGCAATCGATACAGGTGTACTGGAGGTAACTGGAAGGGTTGGTGTGACACTCAGAACACGAAGTCCAGACACCATTATGCTTTCCTGAATAAATGGGGAAGGATTTTGCGTCATGGTCCCTGTACTGCGCGGGTTTCCAGGCGGATGTATTGGTATGGCAATCAACACAGTTGGTTGAAAAACCGATGGAAGCATGATTCGGATTTGAGGTTGCATTGTAGTTTGCCTGGTGACACTCGACGCAGGAGCCTTTAACATTCGCATGGTTGAAATGGACCCCGGTCCAGGTAAAGGAATTCAGGTTGTGACAATCGATGCAGTTGGTCGAGAGGCCGGTTTGCTGATGGTTTGGTTTGGTGGTGGCAACATATTTGTCGCGGTGGCAATCGATGCAGTCAACACCCAGCGGGCCAAACAGCAGGAGATTGGAAGAGGCATTTTTATGACAGGCGTAACAGTCGGCCGTGGCGTGGGCGCCGACCAGCGGAAACCGGCTTCGCTGGTGGATCTCGGTGATGTTGTTAACCACCCAGGAATTGGGCGTATGGCATCTTGCGCAATCGGTTCCCACGGTTTGGTTGTGCATGTCGGTATGGCACGACACACACTCCCTGCCTGCTTTGGAAAATTCAAGGGAGACATGGCACATCCTGCAGTCAACAGCCTGATGCTGACCGGTCAATGGAAATGTTGTCGCGTTGTGGTTGAACGATAATTTTTTGGTATCGATTTTCCAGCTGCCGGTATTATGGCAATCCATACAATTTGCGGTGTATGCGGCCCCGTGTGGTGAGGGTTGCGCAAAAATCCTGAGCGCCAGTAATGTTGCCAGGATTAATGATGACAATTTTCGCATCTGAAATCTTTTATTTTATAAAAAATGTAAGTAATTCCTTTGTCCTGCATAGGTTTATGACATTTAGCACATGCCACATCCTTATGTTTCCCGTCGAGCGGGAAGAGGCTTTTTTGATGATCGAACCGAGAAGCCGGTTTAAATGAATCAGTGACATGACACCGCTGACAATCGGTTGCACCATTATCTGCAAACTGCTTTGCATGAGTGTCGGCGTGGCAACTTTCACAGTTCTGAGCAGTCTCTCTGAACTGCTGGCGTATTACCCCGCTGTTGTCCTTCCTGAAGTGGCAGTCGCGGCACGATTTCCCCTGGTGGGCTCCGGTAAGACCGAAGTTGGTATTTTTGTGATCGAAGGTGATGGCCGCCCACCGGGCTTCATTATGACAATTTTCACAACGGGCGTCGGGAAAATATTTTTCGCTGATCAGCCCCTGGTGAATGTTTTTGTGACAATCGAAACAGCGCAGGCCGATTTCCCTGAATTTCCAGATAGTGTCATTTTTTCCAGTGCCTTTGATATGGCAAACAATGCAGGGGATGGCCAGGTGGGCTCCTTTCAGCTTGAACGGACCCTCATTGTGTTGCTCAAAGGTGAAATTAAAATCTGAAAAACCATTCACGGAGTGGCATATGGAGCAATCGGGTGATGAACCCTGCCGCGCAAACTGGTTGTTGTGAAAATCGGTATGGCAATCGGTGCAAAGGGTGTGTTTTAAGGTCCCTGTAATTTTGGTTTTATGACATGAGCTGCAGGATACTTTCTGGTGTTTTCCTTCCAATTTATATCCTGTTTTGTCATGATCGAAATTCTGGGAACCCTTGATAAGGGTAAAGGATTGTTCCGAATGACACTGGATGCAATTCTGTCCGAATTTGTTGTTATGTACATCCTTATGGCAGCTAAGGCAACTCTCGTGGCTGATCCCTTTGAATTCCTGGAATTTCTTCCCGTTTTTGATCCCTGCTTTATGGCAGGCAATGCAAAGAACCTGCTGGTGCTTCCCCAATAATTGAAATTTCGAACCGGCATGATTGAATTTCGGTGCCGGCCTGAAGGCTTTGATGTCATGACAATCAATGCAGTTTGTTGAAAGCGTTTGCTGGTGGAAGTCATCATGACACGTCAGACAAGTTGTGTTCAGACCAAGATAGGTGAACTTTTTTGCCTTGATTTTCTGATCTTTGATAAATTCGGGCTTGTGGCAGTCGGCACATTGTTTTTTTCCATGGGCATCCTGGAGTGTAAATCCGGTAACCCCGTGGTTGAATTTTTCCTTTGCAAAACGGATGATCTGGAAATTTACCCCATGATGGTCACTGTGACAGGTAAAGCATTCCTTGTCTTTTACCTCTGCAGAGGCATGATATCCCTTTTTTTGCTCAACCCTTACTTTCAATTCTGTATGGCAGTCGAGGCATTTTTGGTTGGATACCTTCTTTCCCAGGATATGACATTTGGTGCAGTTTGACATTCCTTCCAGGCTGGAATGAACTTTCGCCAGTTCACCGGGAGAAATCTGGGCAAAGGAGGTTGCTCCGCCCAGCAGGGACAGAATAATACTGATGACCACGGAAATGAATCTTGTTTTCATAGGCGTAAAGCGGATAAGCAACAGGCAGTAGGAGGAAGTCATTTAATGGCAGGGGGAGCGGGGACAGTATAATGTTTCTTGTTTTTCGAATGATTTTATTTATGTTTTAAAACAGCTTCTCCATATTTTTTCGTGATCTGCAGCCCGATTTTCTGCAGAAACTGGGTAGGCAGTTCCCCTCCTGCAAAAATATAGACCAGGTCGTT
>CAIYQH010000451.1 GCA_903928285.1 uncultured Bacteroidales bacterium | reverse complement strand
TTGCTGCCTGATAAAAATAATGATTAAAAGTATATGTAAACACCTTTTTTTAACGTTATCTGTTAGTTAATATTGTCGCCGACCCTTTCGATGTGTTCAAATAATTTGTAATATTGTAACCCTTAATTAATCAGGATACAACAACCATACATGATCAGAAGAATCGCGGTAATCGTGTTGTTTGCATTTCCGTTTTTGCTGGGTAAGGCATTTGCTCAGGATCCTGAATTTTCACAGTTTTATGCCAACCCGCTTTATCTCAACCCGGCGATGGCGGGCATTACCATTTGTCCGCGTGCCATTGCCAATTACCGCAACCAATGGCCCGGATTAGGGAAAGCCTTTGTCACCTACAATGCCTCCTACGATCAGTATGTTGATTTTCTGCACGGTGCTTTGGGTTTGCTGGTAACGGCCGACCGGGCCGGCGGCGGGAACCTGAATACGACCGTCATCAGTCTGATCTATGCCTACAAATTCAACCTGACCGATCATCTGCAGGCGAGCGGCGGGGTAAAAGCCGGCTTTTACCAGCGGCGGCTTGTCTGGGAGAACCTGCATTTTGAAGATATGATCGATCCGCAGGGAGGATTTACCCTGCCAACGGCAGAAAAGCAACCCGACAATCCGTCGGTGGGCGTGCCCGATTTTTCAGCGGGGGTATTTCTCGGATATGATGAATTGGTCTACGGCGGAATCGCGGTGGATCACCTTTCACAGCCCAAAATCGGCTTTTATTCCGACAATTCCACCAAACTCCCCATGAAGATTACTGTTCATGCCGGTTCGGTAATCAGTTTGCGTACCAACGGAAGCTCTGAGGAGGACCGTGAATTTTCCATCTCCCCCAACATCCTTTACCAGCAGCAGTTTGCCTTTCACCAGCTGAACGTGGGGATGTATCTGACATTGGAACCTTTTGTCGGAGGGATATGGTTCCGGCATAATTTCGAGAATGCCGATGCGATCATCCCGATGCTGGGCATCCATTACAAAAATCTTCGCGTGGGATACAGTTACGACTTCACGATCAGCAAATTAAAGAGTGTATCTGGCGGGGCACACGAAGTATCAGCATCATGGCAGTTCCCCTGTATTGAAAAAAGAAGACATGTAAGGGCAATAAAATGCCCGAGATTTTAGTTATATGGTTACGGTGTTAATAAATTCTATTTCATTGGTCATCGTAAACCTGCGTTAACTCATCAAAATATTTGCAATTTTGAGGTAATTCATGTAGGTTTGCAAAAATTTTCCACGGATGAAAATCAACAGATTATTTCAGGTAAGTACCCTCGTTGCAGCCATCCTATTGGTTGGAGCTTGTAAGAAAGAAGCTTCACGTTCAACCGGCTGGGAGTATAACAACTCCAAAAACGGCGGATTTGAAGTCAGGCCTTTTTCTGACCAGATGACCGGCCCCGGCCTCGTGTTCATCGAAGGTGGTACATTTGCCATGGGCAGCACCCAGGATGACGTGATGTTTGAATGGAACAACAGTCCGAGAAGGGTAACAGTATCCAGTTTCTATATGGATGAAACAGAGGTTAGCAATCTCTATTACCTCGAATACCTCTACTGGCTGAATCGCGTTTATGCGACCGACTATCCTGCAGTTTACCGCAAGGCCTTGCCCGATACCCTGGTATGGCGCGATAAACTGGCCTATAACGAACCCATGGTGGAATATTATTTCCGCCACCCGGCCTACCGCAACTACCCTGTGGTGGGCGTTACCTGGGTACAGGCCAACGACTATTGTCAATGGCGCACCGACCGTGTCAACGAGATGCTCCTTGTTAAAAGAGGCATCCTTTCGCTGGATCCAGCCCAGAAAAATGAAAACAACTTCAACACCGAAGCCTACCTGGCCGGTCAGTACGAAGGACTCGTTGCAAAAGCGCTGCCCGATCTCAACCCCAACGGAACAGGCACCCGTAAAGTCAGAATGGAAGATGGAATTCTCCTTCCCAAGTACCGCCTGCCGACTGAAGCCGAATGGGAATATGCCGCGCTCGGCCTTGTTGGAAATACCCTTTATGAAAGAGTTGTTGAACGTAAAAACTACCCGTGGAACGGCAATTACGTAAGAACCAACGAATCGAGATATTATGGCAGTTTCATGGATAACTTCAAACGTGGAAAAGGTGACTACATGGGCGTTGCCGGCAACCTTAACGACGGTTCCGACATCCCCGCCTCCTGCGGCTCCTACTTCCCCAACGATTATGGCCTCTATAACATGGCCGGAAACGTAAGTGAATGGGTGCTCGACGTTTACCGTCCCTTAAACTCCTTCGAGGTTTCCGACCTCAGGCCCTTCCGCGGCAACGTGTTCAAAACAGCCGTGCGCAACGCCACAGGCGCTATCGAGGAGAAAGACAGCCTTGGCCATATCAAATACCGCGATGTCACCACCGCCGAATCGGTGAACCGCAAGAACTACCGGAAGGCCGACAACATCAACTACCTGGATGGCGACTTCGCTTCGAACATCGAAAACAGTGTATGGAAAGAGGGCGGCGGCAAGGATTCCTCCGGAACAAACCTCATGTACGAATTAGGCGTCAGCTCGCTGGTAAGCGACCATGCCCGCGTTTACAAAGGGGGTAACTGGAAAGACCAGGCCTACTACCTGAGCCCCGGGACACGCCGTTACCTGGATGAAAATGACGCCTCCGACGCCATCGGCTTCCGCTGCGCCATGACCCGGGTTGGCGGATCAATCGCAGGAAAATAACCGCTGTTGAAAAGATTTCAACCCCGTTTCATTCACGAGACGGGGTTTTTTATTTATTTTGTCCTGACAATTGACGCCGTTATGACCGACCTGCTGAGAACCATCTACCCGCTTTTTCTGGAACATCCCTGCATTTCAACCGACAGTCGCCAGGCTCAACAGGGCTCCCTCTTTTTTGCATTAAAAGGCGGGAACTTTAACGGGAATGCATTTGCTTCGACAGCACTGGAAAAGGGGGCCGCTTTTGCCGTGGTGGATGAGGCGGAATATGCCTCGGATCCCCGCTGTATCCTTACCGGCGATGTACTGCAAACATTACAAGCATTGGCCCATCACCACCGGAACCAATTCGATATCCCGGTGATCGCCATTACCGGCACCAACGGTAAAACCACTACCAAAGAACTGGCACATGCCGTGCTTTCTGAAAAATACAATACCCTCGCCACCCAGGGCAACCTGAATAACCACATCGGCGTACCCCTCACCCTGTTGAAAATGACGAGGGATACCGAAATTGTGCTGGTCGAAATGGGGGCCAACCACCCCGGCGAGATTGATTTTCTGTGCCGGATCGCCCGACCTGGGTTTGGACTGATCACAAACATAGGCAAAGCCCATCTCGAAGGATTCGGGGGCTTCGAGGGGGTTATCTGCACCAAAACAGAACTTTACAGGTTTATCAGGGGAAATGGCGGAACAATTTTTCTAAACAACCAGGATGAACTGTTGCAGGAGCATGTCGCCGGCATCACCACGGTAACTTACGGGCAAGCTCCTGCCGACCTGGTTTCAACCGATGTCGATGCCGATCCCTTCGTACGGATGCACCTCCAATACCCCAAAGGAAGCGGGGATGATTTCGTCTCAGGACTTTATGGCCGCTACAACGCATCCAATATACTGGCTGCTGCCCTCATCGGCCATCATTTTGGCGTTCCGAACGAGAAGATAAAAATCGCCATTGAAAATTACCGGCCCGACAACAACAGGTCGCAGATCACCCAAACCACACGAAATCTCCTGATCCTGGATGCCTACAACGCCAATCCAAGCAGTATGGAGGCGGCTCTGACTACCTTTGCACAGGCCGCATATCCTGATAAAACGCTTATCCTGGGCGATATGCTCGAACTGGGAACCGACACCGACACCGAACACCGGCATATCCTTGATCTGATCGACAACCTCGGTTTTCCGAACGTTTACCTGGTAGGACCGGTCTTTACACGGCTGAATACAAAACGGGAGAATCTCTGCTTCCACGACAGCGAACTGGCCAAATTATGGCTTGAATTTCACAAAATCACGCAGCAAACGATCCTGATCAAGGGCTCCAGGGGGATCAGGCTGGAAAAACTAGTACCCGAACTCTGACAGCCCTTTATTATCAACATTTTAACCCTTTTCGCAGTGCAATACAACGTGATCGGATTAATGTCTGGAACCAGCCTCGACGGGCTTGATATCGCCTGTTGCGGATTCAGCGATGACGAAAACCGCTGGTCCTTTACGATCGGGTGCGCCGAAACTATTCCCTATACCGATCAGTGGAAGAAGGTTCTCACTTCCATAGAGTCGGCAACAGCGCTCGAATTTGTAACGGCCGACATCGGTTACGGTCACCTGCTCGGAAAGCTCACCAGGGAATTTATCGGGAAGCATGGTATTCACCCCGATTTTATTGCCTCGCATGGACATACTGTTTTCCATCAGCCTTCGCAAGGTATCACCTGCCAGATCGGATGTGGCGCCGCGATTGCAGCCGAAACCGGTATTCAGGTCATCTGCGATTTCAGGTCGATGGATGTTGCCCTTGGCGGACAGGGAGCGCCCCTGGTACCGATTGGCGACAAGCTTTTATTCGGGGATTTCACCTTTTGCCTCAACCTCGGAGGGTTTGCCAATATTTCCTGTGACCTAGAAGACAAACGGATCGCCTATGACATCTCCCCTGCCAATATAGTCCTTAACTTCCTGGCCCGGCAGGCAGGTTATGATTACGATCCTGAGGGGATCCTGGCAAAAGATGGGAGGGTAAACCAACCGATGCTCGACACCTTCAATGCCCTGCCTTATTATCAACTTGCCTATCCGAAATCACTCGGTAAAGAGTGGGTGATTCAGCACATTCACCCGATGTTAACCTCTTCGGAACTGCCAGTCAATGATCTGCTGGCGACCTTTTGTGAACATATTGCCATGCAGGTGGCCGTGGCTACCCAAGGGAAAAAGGGAGCCAAAATGCTGGTCACCGGGGGAGGGGCCTTCAACAGGTTCCTGGTTGACCGTATCCGTCATCATGGGACACCTGAAATCATTCTTCCCGACAGCCTTACCATCAACTTCAAGGAGGCCCTGATCTTCGCCTTTCTTGGACTAAGGCGCCGGCGCAACGAGATAAACTGTCTCAGGAGTGTTACTGGATCGGCCAGGGACTCCTCTTCAGGAGCGATTTATTAAAGCTGCCATTTTTGCTTGCCTTTTTCATTTTACCTGATTTACCCATGACCTACCAAAACACCCTTGACTATCTTTTCGCCCACCTTCCCATGTATCACAGGGTGGGTGCGCAGGCTTACAAAGCCAACCTTGATAACACCGTCGCTCTTTGCAAAATGCTTGGCAACCCGCAGGAATCATTCCGCACGGTTCATGTAGCCGGGACCAACGGGAAGGGTTCCGTATCCCATATGCTGGCATCCATTCTGCAGGCTGCCGGGTACAAAACGGGACTTTACACCTCTCCTCATCTGAAGGATTTCCGCGAACGCATCAGGGTTAACGGGAAGATGATCACCAAACAGGCGGTGACAAGGTTTATGGACAGATACCGGGAGGAGTCGGAAGCCATCAAGCCATCGTTTTTCGAGCTGACTGTCGGGATGGCTTTTGACTATTTCAGGCAACAGCAGGTGGAGATTGCCGTTATAGAGGTAGGTTTGGGGGGACGACTTGACTCGACCAACATCATCACTCCCGTCGTTTCGGTGATCACCAACATCAGTTTCGATCACATGCAGTTACTGGGAAACAGCCTCAGGGAGATCGCCGCCGAGAAAGCGGGGATCATCAAACCGGGAGTACCTGTCGTCGTCGGGGAGACCCAGGAAGAGGTGGCCACTGTATTCAGCGAAAAGGCTGCAGGTTGTTTCTCGGAAATCCTGTTTGCCGACCGGCGTTACCGGGCGGAGATACAGCCACAGGAACACTCCTCCGTCGGGAATTTCATTATCCTTGATATTTACCGCGATAATGCGCTGTTTGCGGGCCATCTGGAGTCCCCGCTGACAGGTTTGTACCAGCGGAAAAACATCGTGACCGTCATGGCTGCCTGCGATATACTGAACAACAGTGGATACAACCTCTCCCTGCCTGTACTCAGGAATGGCATCAGGAATGTCGTTGTCAGTACCGGGTTATCGGGCCGCTGGCAAATACTTTCCCTGGAGCCCCTCACGATTTGCGATACCGGCCATAACGAAAGCGGACTGCGGGAGGTGCTGGCCCAGATAGCTCTTACGCTGCACAAAGAGCTTCATATCGTTTTCGGCGTTGTAAACGACAAACACCTTGCCCCCATTTTAAGGCTTCTGCCAAAAAACGCTGCCTACTACTTTTGCAAACCGGATATTCCACGCGGGCTTGAAGCCGGGGAACTCCGGCAACAGGCTCTTGCAGAGGGACTCCGGGGAGATTGCTTTTCATCGGTAGCAAAGGCAATGGAGGTTGCCCGTGAACATGCCGCAGCCGGTGATCTGGTGTTTGTGGGGGGAAGTACCTTTGTTGTGGCCGAAGTTGTCTAAGAAATTCCTTACACCGCGGAAAATGTAGTCACCGGGTTGTTTTGCAAGTATTATCAGCCACCCGATATCAGGTGAAGCACATGAACATCATCACCCTCGCGGATCATGGTCGTATCATAGTCTGTTTTTTTAACCAGAGTCCCGTTTATCTTGATCACCAGCATCTTAAAGGTGAAGTTCTTATACTTTAAAAGTTCATTTACCGTAAGTGTTCCGGAACTGATCTCTTCGGAATTGTTGTTTAGCCTGATATTCATTTGATATAATTATTTTTTCGGGATACCTTCACAAAGTTTTAAATAATGCTCACAATGGGATTCCTTGTGTGTCGCCGCCTAACAACAGTTCCAGGACTACATTTGCCTGCATATTGGCTACCATGCCTACTCTCGGTGCTATAGGCGGCAACCCGGGACCAATTTCTGAAAATTCATCACCGCAGATATACAGGTTATCGGCCCTGCGGCAGTGTATTGTATCATTCATCCCCCAACCTGCCATTCCGAGTCCGACCACAAGGGGTATGGTGGGAAATTCAGTCAGGATCGTCTCGATGAACATCGCCTTCTCCCCTGCCAGATCGAAGGCCTCTACGATCACATCGCAACCCGCGAAGATGGCAGGTATATTTTCGGGTGTCAGCTTCACGTCGTATACTGTAACTGTAACATCAGGATTGATCCTCCGTATATTTTCCTTCAGCGCGGAAACCTTTTTCACCCCGATCTGGTCGGTAAAATAATACTGACGGTTCAGGTTGCTTTTAGCAATCACATCAAAGTCGGCAATAACCAACGTTCCCAGTCCAACCCGGGCAAGTGCGACGGCACAGTTGGAGCCTAATCCGCCGCAACCGGCAATCCCCACCCTTTTACCATTCAGCTGTTCTGCAATCTGTTCAAAGGTCATACATGTTTAACATTATTAAACTTCAACAATATCAACGCGTTTATTATAGAAAGAGTCGCGTTCGACCGGCATTCTCCCGGCCCCTTTAATCATAGCCACCATCTGGGAAACGGTCATCACGGGGTTCTGGTCTTCAGCCCCTGCAAGCGAGTAGATCTGGGTGGAATCGTTGATGGTTCCGTCAAGATCGTCAACGCCGAAAGAGAGGGATATCCTGGCCAGTTTCCTGCCAACCGCCGGCCAGTATGCCTTGATATGCGGGAAATTATCGAGGAACAACCTCGCAACGGCATACATCTTCATATCCTCAACCACCGACACTTCGGGGATATCCGACATGGCATTGTTGTTGTTGTGAAACTTAAGCGGGATAAAGGCATTAAATCCGCCGGTACGGTCCTGTAACTGACGCAGGCGGTCAAGATGATCCATGCGCTGCAGATAATTCTCCAAATGTCCGTAAAGCATGGTCGCATTAGAAGGAATACCGAGTTTGTGCGCGGTTTCATGAATTTCAAGCCAGGTGGCTGCGGAGGATTTCATACCGCATATCTCCTTGCGGATCGTTTCATCAAAAATTTCTGCTCCTCCGCCCGGGATGGAACCCAATCCGCAGGATTTCAGGTAACTCAACCCTTCGGCGATACTCATCCCCGATTTTTTAATCATGTAATCCAGCTCGACAGCAGAATAGGCCTTAACATGCAACGCAGGCCTTTCTGCCACTATTTTGAGCAGGAGATCCCCGTAATAGCGGATATCCCGGTCAGGGTGAACAGCCCCAGTGATGTGCAGTTCGGTTACTTCCGGATCCTGGCTCTTCACCTTTTCGAGAATCTCATCAACGGTCAATTCCCATTTGGTTGCGCTGAAATGGTGTGAATAGGAACAGAAACTGCACTTGTTCACGCATATGTTGGTAGGTTCGATATGGAAATTCCTGATAAAATAGGCATTGTCACCGTTTTTCCGGTGGCAGACATGGGAGGCAAGCATCCCCAGGAAACCCAGCTCCCCGGAGGTAAACAGCGTTACACCCTCCTCCCTGCCAATACGCTGCCCATCGCTTATCTTCCTGGCAATCTCTCTTAAATGATCCGGGATATTGGCAGCTTTAATGATCGCCAGCAATTCTTCTTCAGCCATTCTTAGATTCGTTATCTTTTCCGGTGAATATGATGAATGGGAAGGTAATACAGCTTCCACCCTATTTTTTAATGATTTTCCTTACGACCTGCTGCTCACCTGCCAATATTTTCACAAGGTACATCCCACTGGCGAGATCTGTCAAATTGATTTGATATTGATTATATTTCATGGGCTTGAAGCTGTTTTCCAACAACTGTTTTCCCCAAAGATCCGTTATCACAACAGATATCTGGCTGCCTGAAAATCCGCTGACCGTAATGGCAAGCAGATCTGTAACCGGGTTAGGGAACATGGAAACTGCCGTGGGCCGGGCAGTTTCATCGACCGATAATGAATATCCTCCAAGCGACATTACCCCTGAATTATTGGGGTCAAGCCAGAATTTCAGCACACTGAGGGAATCGGTTCCATTCTTATCCCAATGATAAGCAAACTGACCATAATAGTCGGGAGAATTCATTGATGCGGAGTCGCACGATGACTGTCCCCCCGTAAGGGTCCCGATCAGTCTGCCCTGATTATCAAAGAGCGGTGATCCTGAGGAGCCTCCTTCGGTGGTACCATGTCCATGTAAGGTTTCAGCCCAGCTAACCATCCAGTGGGTCACCTTCGATCCTCCGTTCCAGTTGGAGGGTTGCACAGGCTGGGTATACGTTGAAATCTTCTTGATATCTCCTGCAGGGTGATGTATACCGGCTCCCGACGGACTTGCGACCATGGGGTCGCGGCTCCAACCGTTGAAAAAAGGATGGTAAGCATAGGGTATTTCGGTATTCAGCAACACCATATAGAAATCGGAACCTGTGGTGCCGCTGTTTCCCCCATGGGCAACAAGGCTGGCCCCGGTAAGTGATTTCAGTGCAGGTTCATTCGAAGGATTGGCACAATTGACACTCTCATAGTCAAAGTAAAATATCCACTGACTGAGTTCGGTCGCTGTTGACTGGGTACCACAATGATCGGCCGTGAGCAGGTAGGGTTTGCCATCATTGAGGGTATTGTTTATAAGGGAACCGGTGCACCATACGTTCCCGGAGCTGCGCTTTACCTGGATCCTGGCGACGCTCCTGATTTCATTTTGCCAGAGATTTCCCTCACTGCAATTGACATTCACTTCGCATTTTCCGGCGCCGCCGAAACCTGTTTTCAGCCCTGAATAATCTGAAATTCCCCGGTAGGCATAGGCAACTTCGGCAATATGCAGTTCAGGAGGTGCAACGCCTTCGGGAGCATCATATTCCAGCGTGAGTTTATCTCCATAAATCAACGCGGTGGCAAAAGTCTGCATATCGTTATTATTTGCAGCGGAAAAAGCGCCGATCATCTGCGACCTGAGCGGATTGTAAACAAACAGGCGACCTCCTTCAGGCAACCTGAAACGGTCGAAATAGAGCGTAAGGGCGAGGGCTCCGGCCGAACTGACATTCAGCCTCCAGACCTTCGTGCCGTCGCCCGCTTTGCGCCAGTAACCTGAGTTCCCTATACCGAGGTTCACCGGTATGTTTACCGAGAACCGGTAAGGAACCGGTTTGACGGCATCTTCGGCAGATAACAGGTCGGTAGCTGGAGGAGCAATAGAAACACTTGCTGTCGTGTCGGCAGCCATTGCCAGAGAAAAACTCCTGGGCATACCTCCCTGGCTCAGCTGAGCTGAAAGAAGACCCGGCAATAAAAGGATCAATACCGGGATCAACCCTAAAATCAGACTAATTTTTCTTTTCATAAGCAAGCGCTTTGTTATTGGATGATGGCTATTTTCCTGATTAATTTTTCTTTTCCTTGTGATATCCGCAACAGATAAAGCCCGGCGGGAAGGTTGCTTACATACAGTCTGATCAACCCGCTGAATAAAGGCTCCTTCCATCGCTTTACTTCCACACCCATACTGTTGACCATATCAACGGATAATGGTACCGGATGCGTAACGGGATACTTCAGTGTTACATTATCCCGGGTGGGGTTAGGGTATACTACGACAGGATCCTCGCCTCCCGGTGTATTCACACCCAGGGAGGAGGTGATGGCAATATCGTCGATCATAAAGATAAAACCCGTGTCGGTCACACACTGGATGCCAAGATAAACATTTTTATTAACATAGTCAGTAAGGTCATAGCTTATGAAAGTCCAGTCGGCCGGGGCTGATTCGGGAACCGCTGTGAGCTTCACAAAACTGGCGGGATTCAGATTGGTTGTGGAAACCGCAACATTATACCTCTCATTGCCGTATTCGGTATCAAATGTTTTAACCCAGAAACTGATGACCGGACTTTTTCCAAGGCTCATCCTGGGTGTAATCAGCCATTTGTCGTTGGGGTTGCTGGGAGGCATCGAAGAAAAACAGCAACCAAGTTTCTGCCCTGCATGGGGTAACAGGTCGCTCATGGCAGGGGTGGTCTTCGACGGGTTGAAGCAGATGTAAGCCATTGGCTGCATACTATAGGGAAATGAATAGGGAATCCCGTTCTGCTGCAGTATTCCGTAAGTATTTCCCCCCCTGACATCCAGCAGGGTCCAGGGATTGAAAGATAGGGTAAAATCGGAAAGCGATTCGAAATCAAGCGACATCGACGAGGGATATCCGACCACCGAGATATAGCCTGATTTGATGATGGAATCGGAGGAGGGGCCATTGCTGATTTTAAGTTTTACCAGGTAGTTTCCGGGAACTTCGTATTTGATGTTGGCCGGATTCTGCATATCCGATGTTGCCGGGTTGGCTCCCGGGAAGGTCCAGCTCCAGGAGGTGGGTCCGCCCCCCGACTGGTCCGAAAAACTGATACTGTCGCCGGCCATGAGCGCTGTTTTATCGGCCGAAAATTCGGCTGATAAGGTGGATGATCCATGCGTTTTCACCGTCAGGTCATCGATCATCAACAGGAAATGATCGTTCGATACACAATGAATGGCAACATAAACCTGCTGACCATTAAAGGCGGCCAGGCTATAGCTTTTTTTTGTCCAGGTGAGGGTAGTCTGGAGCGCCACCCCACCCGAGATGACGGTAAAACTGCCAGGGTTGTTATCGGTTGTTGAAACGGCAACGGTATAGTTATCAAGTCCGAAGGCATCACTATAGGATTTGATCCAGAAGGAGAAATTCCCGTTAACCCCAAGCTGGATCCTCGGAGAGATAAACCAGTCGTTGTTGGGAGGAGGATTGGAGCTGAAGCAGGCGCCGAATTTCTGGCCGCCGTGTGGCTGGATTGCCGGGTCGGTTGCCATCGACGGGGTTACCTGTGCGGGGTTGAAACATAAAAACGCCATCGGCTGTCCCTGGTGGAGAAAGGTATGGTTCGAAATGCCGTAGGTATCCTGCTTGTCCACATCATTCACCGTCCAATCCTGGAAGGTGAGGGAAAAATCGGGAACCGATTCGAAGTCCATGGTGTAACTGTCGGGAACCGGAGGAACCGGGGCCAGGTTGAAAATGGCTCCCTGGGATGAGGTGAAATTATTAACCCCCGGGGTAAGATTGTTCAGATAGAAATAACCATCGAATGCCCCCCCCCAACCCCAGTTGAAGTGGAAGAAATCGGCTCCCTGGTAACCGTCGCAGATAAAAAAATCCCCACCGGCGCCAAGGTTGCTGCCATGATACAGTAATGGGTGTGAAGCATCCAGTTCGGATTTCACCATCGCCAGCCAGGTCGCAGCGGAGAAATCAGCTCTCCATTTCCATGCTGCAGTGGAAGGATAGGTAAAGTATTTGACCAGGGCTGTATCTGCCAGGGTTGAATCAGCGTCTGAATTCAAAATACCATAGTTCATGTTTTGTGCAACGCCGCACTGATACACCAGGGTGGCAACCATATCGCCAGGCGAAGTCAGTGTGTCGGGCATCAGGGTATAGTTGTAATTGGTTGCCCCAAAGTTTGCATACTGTATTCCATATTTCGGATGGACATAGCCGTGTTCCCCTGTACCGTGAGCCGGGTATTTGTAGAATTTCACTATCTGGGCCATGGCGATGGCGCCCGACCCGGCAAGGGCATGCATACAGCTCGTTTTGGCAGCGGTATCGTTCGGACATCCTGAATTATAAAAACATCCCTGATCCCAGCGGGACGATATCAGCGGCGGCAGGTCGGCAGGAGCCTTTTCCGGAACAAACGGGGCGACCAGCAATTGTTGCCATTGATTCTTCACCGATTCATCCTGTTTAGCACTGCAGGTAATGATCTGCAGTATTTCCCTTGCCATCTCACGGATGTAACCAGCATAGGCAGGAGGTACGTTCGAATTGCAGGCATTATCTGAAAAGGAATAACCCAGCACCGGCGGGATCCGGTCGTCGGCTCCAACAAGGATAAAACCCTGTTGATTTTTCAACCGGAACTGGTAATAGAGGGGTGTTATCGGCGAAAAGGGCGATTTTTCGCCGGGGTGAACTCCCAGGGTATCCTCTGAAAAAGGAAGCACGCCGGAATGACCATGCTGAATGGCGAAATTCACGGCAACCTGCAACGCAGTTTTATAGGAAACGCCCCTGCAGAAAACCATGCATGGCAAAAAGAGAACAGCTACTGACAAAAGCAAAATTCTCCCGATCCTCATAGGTACAAAATTACATTTTGAAAATACAAAGGTAATGTTTTCGGGTATGGTAAAAAAAGCTACTTTTATGCCCTGAGAAAAATCATTTCCGAAACCTAAAGATCCATGACCCAGACATTAACTACCAGGAAAGACCCGCCAGCAATACTTCGCTGGATCGTGCTGATTTTCATCAGCCTTGCCATGTTCGGCAACTATTACATTTACGATTGCATCAGTCCGCTGGCTGATGTGTTAAAAGCGCAGCTTCATTTCACCGATGCAAACCTCGGACTGCTCCAGGGGATCTATAGCATCCCCAACATCTTCATGGTCCTGATCGGAGGAATTATCATCGATAAAATCGGCACCAAAAAGGCGGTCATGATTTTCGCCTGCCTGGTATTTATCGGCGCCCTGTTTACCACCGTTAAAGGGGATATTGTTTTTATGGCAACAGGCCGGTTGATTTTTGGTCTTGGCGCTGAGTCGATGATTGTCGGTATTACCACCATCCTTGCGCGCTGGTTCAAAGGCAAGGAACTTTCCTTCGCCTTCGGACTCAATCTCACCATTGCCCGGCTGGGTTCCTTCCTGGCGTTAAACTCCCCGACCTGGGGGAAATCGTTGTTTGCCGACTGGCAAAAACCGTTGTGGATTGCCGTGGGCGCCGGTGTTATCGCTGTGACAACGCTTGCCGTTTATTACCTGATCGATATCTATTCTGAAAAGAATTATGCATTGCAGAAAGAGGGCAGCCAGGACAAAATCGTGCTGAGAGATCTGTTCAAATTCGGCAAATCCTTTTGGTTCATTACCCTGTTATGCATCACCTTCTATTCGGCCATGTTCCCTTTCCAGACCTTTGCCGTCAAGTTTTTCAAGGATGTACACCTTGCCGGTTTTCCGGATGATGTTGCCCGCGGTATGGGTGGCTTCCTGTCAAGTTTGCTGACCCTCTCCGCCATGATCCTCACCCCGATGTTCGGGTTGTTGTCGGATAAGATCGGCAAACGTTCCCTGCTGATGATGTTCGGTTCCATGCTGATCATTCCGGTATACCTGGTAATGGCCTATGTTACCCGAACAGTTGCCTTGCCCAAGACAGTTATTGACCTCTTTTCAACAGCCGACCAGAGTACCGGGTTCTTTGGCGGAGTTGTTTATTTCTGGCATCTGATCAGTGCGTTGTTTATCTATTTCCCCAACATCGCCATTCCCATGGTCATCATGGGGATCGCCTTTTCGCTGATCCCTGCCATCATGTGGCCCTCTGTCGCACTGATCGTTGACCATTCAAAACTGGGTACCGCCTATGGTTTGATGACCATGATCCAGAACATCGGTCTTGCCGGGTTCAACTTGATGATAGGCTGGGCCAACGACAATTCCGGAGCCAGCGCTGCCAATCCCGGGGGTTATCATCTGGGCATGTGGATATTCAGCAGCCTGGGCTTCTTCGGATTGTTCTTTGCCTTTATGTTACGCAGGAATGAAAAGGGCCCCAATGCTCACGGTCTTGAGTACGGCACGCAATACAACAAACGACCGCAGGAATGAGAATTCTTCTTGTTGCTGCCACCACCTTTGAAATCAGGCCATTCCTGGAAAAAATTCCGTTAGTCAGCATTGTCAGCGAACAGGTTAGACGTTACCAGTTTAAAGATGTCGTCGTCGATGTGATGATTACCGGGGTCGGGATGGTCCCCACCTCCTGGTTTCTCGGGAAACAACTGGCAAAGGAGCATTACGACCTGGCCCTGAATGCCGGGATTGCTGGTACATGCAACAAATCGCTGGCCATCGGAACGGTGGTAAATGTAGTGGAAGACTGCATCCCGGAACTGGGAGCCGAAGACGGGGATCAGTTTCTTTCGGTCTTCGACCTCGGTCTGACCGATCCGGATAGTAGTCCCTACCGGGGTGGCAGGCTGATCAACGATACCGTCAATGAAACGACGCTTTTAAACCTTGTCGCCATCAACAAATTGCCGAAGGTCAAAGGGATGACTTCCAATACCGTGCGCGGTAACCTGGACAGCATTTCCAGGATCCGGCAGCTTTCCGATGCCGACCTGGAAAGCATGGAGGGCGCCGCATTCCTCTATTGCTGTCTCACTGAAAAAATTCCCTGCCTGCAGTTAAGAGCCATTTCCAACCTGGTAGAAGAGCGCGACAAATCCCGGTGGGATCTCACGCTTGCCCTGAAAAATCTGAATAAGGTATTATGGGCTCTGGCAACCTCCTATTCCGGGGAGAGATAATTTCCCTGTATTTCATTGATATTTATTAAGTATTCTACTTGTAAATCTCATGTTAATTTATTAACAGGACTTCGATTTTGTATATATCTTTGCTACTTTTCAGGAATAAAATACCGGAAAACTTCTGCCCTTAATGATGTAAGCCACTTCGATACCAAACCATTATACTATGTTGTCCCTCGCGATCTCGCCCTGTCCAAACGACACTTTTATTTTTGACGCTATTATCCATAAGCGGATTGACCTGGAAGGGCTCAGCTTCAATATTCAGCTTCATGATGTGGAAACCCTTAACCATAAGGCTATCGATGGTGGCATGGATGTGATCAAGGTTAGTTTTTTCACCTACCTGATGCTGCAGCAGAATTTCATTCTGCTCGATTCCGGCAGCGCCATGGGCTTTGGCAACGGTCCGCTGCTGATCAGTAAAAACGAATATACCCTTGACGATGTTCCCAGGCTTTGTGTCGCCATTCCGGGTCAGTACACCACGGCTCACATGTTGTTCAGGATCGCCGCACCGGGAGCTTCCAACAAAAAATTCATGCTTTTTTCCGAAATTGAAGATGCCATCCTTACCGGGCAGGTTGATGCCGGGGTTATCATTCATGAAAACCGGTTTACCTACGAACAACGGGGGCTGAAAAAGATCACGGACCTGGGCAGTTTCTGGGAAAAACTCACGGGTTCTCCCATTCCCCTTGGCGGTATCATCGCCCGAAAAGAACTCGGTTATGACATCATCAACAAACTGAACCGGGTGATGTTCCGCAGTGTCGAATATGCCTTCAAACATCCTGAAGCAGCCATGCCGTTTGTGAAAAAGCATGCCCGGGAGATGGATGAAGAGGTCATGAAAAAACATATCGGGTTGTACGTCAATGCCAACACGCTGAGCCTGGGTACCGGCGGCAGGGTTGCTTTGGCTAAATTGCAAAAGATTGCAACCGAAAAAGGGCTGATCAGCGAAATGACCACAGAGTCCTGACAATAATTTCCGGTATCTGAAATGAAGAAAAACAGGGTTGTGGAAACGGGGGATTCACTCCGAAAAGCGCTCTTATGCGGCATGATCCGCGAGGAGGATACCGCCGTGATCTTTTATAACCTCAGCATGCTGGAAGAACGCATCCGGCTGTTGTCGTCGTGTTTCCCCCCCGGTGCATTGCACGGGCTGGCAATTAAGGCAAACCCGCTGTTCAGGGTCATGGAGCACACCCGTTCAATGGGCGCAGGTACCGGCGTTGAAGCTGCCTCTCTCGGAGAAGTGACCATGGCGCTGAAAGCCGGGTACCAACCCTCGCAGATCGTGTATGATTCACCCGTAAAAACGGTCCGTGAACTTGCATTTGCGCTGAAAACCGGGATCAATATCAATGTTGACAATTTTTCAGAACTGTCCCGTATTGCAGAGTTGATGCCCTCCATAGAAACCCCTGCAGGATATCACGCATCAATCGGTCTGCGGATCAATCCCCAGGTCGGAGTGGGAACCATACTGGAATCGAGCGTTGCCGGAGTCTATTCTAAATTCGGCGTGCCTGTCAATTCAAGACGCAATAAAATTGAAACCGCCTTCCTTGCCTATCCCTGGCTCACCGGTGTTCACCTGCATGTCGGATCGCAGGGCTGCGACATAACCATGCTCGTTGATGGCATCGGCATCCTTTATGACCTGGTTCTTGAAATAAATTCAAAGAGAAAACAAACAGGTATGACGCCTGTTTCGGTTTTTGATATCGGCGGGGGGCTCCCTATCTCTTACATCGACAGGGATATCCCTCCTTCCATGAAAGAGTACGCTGAAAAAATTGAAGAACGCGCCCCCCTGCTTTTCGATCCATCCTGTTTCAAACTGATCACCGAGTTTGGCAGATGGGTCTATACCAACTGCGGATGGACCGTCAGCCGCGTGGAATATGTAAAACATGAGGCAAACATCAATACGGCCATGCTACATGTCGGGGCCGACCTTTTTGTCAGGGAATGCCTCAACCAGCGCGACTGGCACCATGAATACAGCGTTTACAACCATGAAGGTCAGTTAAAGACAGGATACAGCGAATCAACCTGGAACCTTGCCGGCCCACTCTGCTTTTCAGGCGATATCATGGCAAAGGAGTTAAAACTGCCCGTGGTGGAGGAGGGCGATTACATTGTCATTCACGACACCGGCGGTTATACCTTCAGCATGTGGTCGCGGTATAACAGTCGCCAGACGCCACGGATCCTGGGGTATCATGACCATCAGTTTGAAATCCTGAAAGAGCGTGAAAGCCTGGATGACTTGCTGGAATTCTGGAGGTAATAACCATTCCATACGACAGATGGAACGGGCTATGCAAGTGTTAACAGGATTGTTTCTGCTGAGGCTGGTTAAATGATTTTTCAGATTCCCCGTTCGCCTTCGAACTGGTCCTCTTTGTTTTTAAACAGGACGTTAAAGGTGGTAAGACTGCCATAGATGCGGGTGATATACTGTTGCATGTCAACCTTTTCCTGGTCGGTGAGTTCACTGGCGTTTAATTTTTGTTCCAGGACCCTGAGCCTGTCGCGGACCATGACAATTTTATGGAAGAAGGTTTCCATGGGAACCTCTTTCTCCTTAAGCCCCGGGTCGCCGGGAACCATGATGATCTTACCTCCGGTCCATTTAACGCCCAGGGGTACAGCCTCATGAAGGTCGCTGAACCGCTGCAGAACCCTGATGAGACTCTTTTCTATCTTCTCGTAAGTCATCATGTCAGTGGGTGTATCGACCGCTTCGATCGTTTCAAGTCCCTCAAAATCGCGGAGTATTTTACGGGTGCCGTGCTCGATGAAGGTGATCTCATAAGCATCCGAGCGCACCTGGATGACAACCCCCTTCCCGAATTGCGGGTGTTTGATCCTGGAACCTATTCCTAATATTGTTTCTGACATTTTCTGATCAAATAGTTATTAATATTCAGATTATGGCTGTCGGTATGCAGGACATTCGCTCCCTACTTTTTAATACATCTAACCGAGAATCCAGCATTTTTGTCATTGGAACTCACATCGATATCCTTCCGTCCATGCGCAAACAGCACGTTGGCGGAAGTACTGTCATTGATTTTGGTTGAAGACCAGCAGCCACCCCAGAAATTAATGCCGATACAGGAACCATCCGGGTGACGGATACCGCTCAGCAGCGAGGAAAAAGTTCCGGGGTTGTTGGCATCAATATTGCGTTTCACTTTCACCACCGTATCCATCTTGATCATTTTATTCCCTGCCTCAGCGCTTCCGCCAAGTGTCTGGATCAGGGCGCCCCACTCCTTGTCAGAGGGAACATGCCAGCCTTTAGGACAGGCACCCTGGGCTGTTTTAAAGTTGTAGAGCCGGCCGTAAACGGCAAGGTTGGCCGTATCATTATTATAGGTCCAGCTTCCGACTTTGGCGTCGAATTTCAGGTTTTCCGCCATCCAGGTTTGGGCACCTATTTTTACCCATGCGTAAACCCTGCCATCACGGCTGTCGGTAAAGGTACCCTTGTCCTGTGCGTTCATGCACAATGGCAGCACCATCATAATGACAAACAGGAAGATAACTATTCCAGTGCCAGGAAGCAAATTCAATTTTTTCATTTTTTTCGGCTTTAATTGCATGTAAAAGTACTCAGAAAATGATAAATCTTAACATTTTGCGATCCAGATTGCCTATTTTTGTGAAAAAGTATCCAAGGTATGATCGTAGTAACAGGCGCTGCAGGTTTTATCGGGAGCTGCATGGTAAGCAAGCTCAATAACAAGGGAATTAAAGAGATCATCCTGGTTGATGATTTCTCAAAATCAGCGAAAGATCCGAATACCCGGTATAAAAGCTTCATGGCAAAGATTGAACGCAGTGATTTTTTTCTTTGGCTCGAAAAGCATGCACAAGATGTGGAAATCGTCATTCACATGGGTGCCCGCACCGATACGACTGAGTTCAGCCAGCAAATCTTTGACGAACTCAACCTGAATTACTCAAAAAAGATATGGGATGCCTGCTGCAAAGCTGGAATTCCGCTGATATACGCTTCGTCAGCAGCAACCTATGGCGATGGACTGCTGGGTTACAGCGATCTGGATGATACGGTTAGCTTCAGCCTCAGGCCCCTGAACCCCTATGGTGTTTCGAAGAACGACTTTGACAAGTGGGCGCTTCTGCAGAAACAAACGCCTCCGCGCTGGTTCGGATTAAAATTTTTCAATGTATTCGGTCCGAATGAATACCATAAAGGCAGGATGGCTTCGGTGGTTTTACACGCCTTCAACCAGATTTATAAAGGTTCCGGCAGAAATGATCACGGAATCGTTAAACTTTTCAGGTCTCATAATCCGGCGTTCAGGGATGGAGAGCAGCTGCGCGATTTTATCTTTGTGAAGGATGTTACCGATGTGATTTTCTACCTGATGAACCATCCCTCCGGCTCGGGGATCTACAACCTGGGTACCGGAAAAGCCCGTACTTTTCTGGACCTGGTAACAGCAGTGTTTACAGCCCTCAACCTCTCTCCTGCCATTGAATTTATTGATACCCCCATCGATATCCGCGATAAATACCAGTATTTCACTGAGGCGAAAATGGAAAAGCTCATTAACACAGGCTATTCCAAACCCTTTTATTCTCTCGAATCAGCGGTTGAAGAATATGTGCAGGGTTATCTGGTTGATCATCATAGTTATTAATATTCGTTCCCTCCCTGCTTCCCGACTATTGTAATAAAGTTTACCCTCCGCCCTTATCCAAAGATAAAAGAAGCGGAACTGTCCTTGTTATGTTATGTAATGTTAGGGTATTCACGTGGTGGCATTTTATACTAAAAAATGCAGCTTGTTATATTTATTACACTAAGTCATTGAAAATCCGACCTCTTCAGTAAACGTTAAAAAAAGTTAAATTTTTCCATCCAATGCCATGGATTGATTTTTACTATATCTTTGAATATCTCAATGAAAATCTATTTGGTTGCTATTTTGCTCGTTATTCGTGCGATTTTCCTCAATAAAAACAAACTTAATGAGCATATCAAATTATCAATATTTATATGATTATCAAGTGTTTAATTCCATACCCAGGCATAGCAAGCTATATATACCCCCACATTTTAACAATTAACCAACCAAAACAAATCAATTGTATGAGAAAAATTCTACTTTTTTTATTGTTTATGATTGCGACCTGTTATTATTCCATTGGTCAGACAATCTTTACGCAGAATTTTGAGGCAGTGTGGACGATACCATCCTCCCTGTCGCCAGCCTGGTCAGGAACGACTACACCAGCCGATGACCAGTGGCAGCGGGATGATTACACCACAGGGTGGACCAGCGCAACCGGCGCCTACACCCCTGCAGGTGCGAATTCAACGCTTCATTCCGCTCGTTTTCACACCTATGATGCCTCGAGTGGTACTACCGGTGATTTCATCACACCCGTTATAAACCTTTCAGCTTATACTGCAGGCGTTGTTGTTGTAAAATTCTATTATATCAACACAACCGGAACCGACGTATTGAATGTCTATTCTTCCAACGACGGCGGAACAACCTGGTCAGCCAGTCTGAAAACCCTGGGAGTGGCCGCAGCATGGACCGAATACACCACCACCCTTCCCGGCAATTCGGCCACCACCAAAATCAAGCTTACCGCAACTTCCGACTATGGTCTAACCGATATTGGCGTTGACGAATTCAGGGTTATCAACCCGGTTATCCCCGCACCTCCGACCAACTTTACCGCAACGGCTGTCACGCAATCCAGTATGACCATCGGCTGGACCGACAATTCGACCAACGAGGTAGGTTTCAGGGTTTATAAATCAACCGACCAGATTACCTATACCCAGGTTGGTACTGATATTACATCAACTTCCATTGCCACAACCGGTACGCTTTATTCACAACCTGTAATAGGTTTGAATGCAGGGGTTACCTATTATTTCAGGGTGGTAGCCTTCGCCGATGCAGAATCCGCCTATCTTACAGGTTCCCAAATTACCCTGCCCCCGGTTCCAATCTGCGGCAATAAAACGGTAGGACCTACGGGAAATTACCTCTCCCTGACCGCCGCTTTCCAGGATCTGGCCGCCAACGGCATCTCGTGTGCAGTAAACCTGATCCTGCAGTCGACGTATGTTTCAACGGTTGAGACTTTTCCAATAATAATCAACCCGATTGCAGGGACAAGTTCGACCCAGAAGGTAACCGTTTATCCTTCTGCCTCCGGACTTTCCGTAAGCAGCAGCGGCGCTACCGGCACCATCTATTATTCCGGGGCGCAATATGTCTATTTTGATGGCCGTGTAAACGCCACCGGGACCACAAAGAGTCTCATCCTCGATAACACCTCCACCACAGGTTTTACTGTAGGACTTGTCAACGGATCTTCGTATAACGGTATCCAATACTGTATTATCAAGGGTGTAAACAGTGGCGGAACTTATGGAACCGTTAACTTCGGAGGCACCACAGGATTAACCGGGAACAACAATAACCTGATCGACAACTGCGAAATCAGGGATGGTGTTACACCCCCTCTTTATGCCATTGCCTCTTCAGGCTCTGCATCCCCGTTACAGTTCAACAGCAACAATACGATTTCAAACTGTCTCATCCACGATTTTTATGCTCCTGCAGGGGGCAACCCCATCGGTGTTGGTTTGTTTTCGGGTTCTACCGGCTGGACCATCAGTGGAAACAGTTTTTACATGGCAAACACGATGAGCCCGACCGTAGCAGTGGGTTACAATGTTATTTTCCTTGCTTCGGGCGACGGGTTTAACATCCTCAACAATTACATCGGCGGATCGGCCGCCAACTGCGGCGGCACACCGTGGACCCTCAACGGGAACGGCACTCCACCCACCATTGCCAATTTTATCTATGCCCTCCGCTTCCAGACAGGGGTTTTGACGATCAATCCAAGCACCGTCCAGGGAAATACCATTGCCAATATCGTGTTATATACCAATCCTACCGCAGCCTCCATCTTTTTTACAGGTCTGCTTTCCGTGGCCGGTATCCAGAATATCAGCATCAACACGATCGGTTCTGCCACCGGCACCGGGTCGATCTCGGTCACCGTGGGTAACGGCGCATATGCCTCCACCTACGAAGGACTCGATTTCAGGGGCATGTACGGGAATGTCACGAACAATACCTTCGGATCCTTCTCCATCACCGGCGCCGCGGGTTCAACTTCGACCTACACCCTTACCCTGCGGCCATTTTCAGTGACCCCGGCCGTGCAGAACGGGACCATTTCAGTCAGCGGCAACCTCGCCGGGAGCCTTACCACGGCCAACAGTATCCAGACCCCGGCGATGGCCTACCCCCCGGTGCAGCTGCAGGCCTTCTTTATCTCTTCGGCAGGTTCAGGCACCATGTCGGTTGCCAACAACACCGTTGCCAACATCAACAACCTGAGCTCCTATAACGGTTCGCACATTGTCGGTATCTATGCTGCCGGCACAGGACTGCCCAATGTTTTGAGCAACAACACCATCCGCGACCTGAATACCTCCGCAGCCAATACCACCATTGCCGGTATCGCCTCCCTGGTGGGTATCTATTCGCTGAATTCGGTTCCGGGTTCCATCATCCGCTCGAATCTCATTTACAACCTGACCAATACCGAAGGCGCTGCCGCCGTTGGCGCGCATGGCATCTACACCGGCCATACCGCTGGCAACCTGCTGATCGAAAAAAACTTCATCCATAACCTTGGTCTTGCCACCTCGAGTGCAACAGGGCAGTTGACAGGACTTTATCTTTCCAACGGGGGTGCCTATGTCACAACCAAGAACAACATGATCCAACTCGGTGTAAATCCCGACGGATCGGCCAACACCTCCAGCTGCATCATCAACGGTATCTATGAGAGTACCGCGACCGTCGACAGCGTGCTGAACAACAGCGTCTATATCGGAGGCGCCCCGGCTGCCGTAACCACAGGAAACACTTACGCTTTCAACAGCGTTCTGACTCCTTCGTTATCGACCCCGCGGTATTGTCTTGACAACATCTTCGTCAATACCCGTTCGGGCGGCTTGACCGGCAAACATTACGGTATCAAGATCGCGGGAACGACCATATTCCCATTAGGCGTTACCAGCAATTACAACCTGATCCTCGCCAATGGCGCCACCGGAGGCACCTTCGGCTATTTCAACTCGGCCGACCAGGCTACCTTCGTGGCTTACAAGGGTGCAACCAACACCGAGATGGCCAGCGGGAATGCAGATCCGAACTTTGTGGCTCCCAACGGGAATACCGCAGCTGCCAACCTGCATGTCCAGAGCCCGACCCCGGTTGAAGCGGCAGGGAAAGCCCTGGCCAATGTCACCGACGATTATGACGGTACCGCCCGCAGCGGACTTACCCCCACCGACGTTGGCGCCGATGCCGGCAACTTCACCCTTTCGGCCGACGTTTTCGGCCCCAATATCTCCTATGTGGCTATCGGGAACGGTACAACCGCCAACCGGGTACTCACCAACTGGGCCACCATCACCGATAACGTAGGCGTATCAACGGGTGCAAGCCTGCCCAGGATCTATTTCAAAAAATCGACTGATGCAGATGCATTCGTGGGAAACACCAGCGCCGACAACGGCTGGAAATATGTCATCGCAAGCAACTCCGTCAGCCCGTTCAGCTTTACCATTAATTACGGGATCATCAATACGGGCAGTGTGGTTGCCGGCGACATCATCCAGTATTTCGTCGTGGCACAGGATGCAGCCAACAACCTCAGTTCAAACTACCTGATGGCAGGCGCCAGCGCCAACCCGCCGGTACAGAACATCAATGCGAAACCTGCCAACTTCCAGACTTATACCATCGTTTCAGGAACCATTCCTACCACGATCAATGTTCCCGGCACCTATGCTACCCTGACCAATACAGGCGGCGCCTTTGACATGATCAACCAGGGTGTCCTGGCGGGAAATACCGTTATTAACATTACGGCCGACCTTGTCGAACCGGGTACGGTTGCCCTGAACCCATGGGCCGAAGATGTACCGGGTGCAAACTACACCCTGACCATCAAACCGGATGCCACTACCCTCCGCACCATCAGCGGTACTGCAGTAGCCACCGGCATTGCCATGATCAGGACCAACGGGGCAAGCCGTTTTACCATCGACGGACAGGCCGGCAAATACCTGACTTTCCGCAATACCAATGCCACGGCAGGGAATACAGGACCGACCATCCAGTTCAACAATGGTTCGCAAGCCTGTTACCTGAAAAACTGCACCATTGAAAACAACGGGACCACCACGACTTACGGAACTGTCAATATCGGAACAACCGGCAACAACATCGTCGAGATCAACGGGAATAACATCGGGGATGCCACAGGCGGAACGACAGGCGTTCAGACGACCGGTATCTATAATGCCAGCATCCTCAATTCCCTCAGGGTTATCAACAACAACATCTATAACTACAAAAACTATGGGTTGTATTTCACCACGGTTGCAGATGGTGCTGTAATTACAGGAAACAGTTTCTACTATAATTCAGCGACGCTCTCTACCGCGACGCAGT
>CAIYQH010000450.1 GCA_903928285.1 uncultured Bacteroidales bacterium | reverse complement strand
CACAGGTTTATATAAAAATTTATTTCCTGTTTACAGGATCCTCTATTTTGCCTATAAAAGGATCAACGACAGGGAGATCATCCGTACTTTAAAAATGAAAATATCCCCCAACGCAGTGATATTGGATGTCGGGGCCAACATCGGCTTTTATACACTTTTGTTTTCGAAGCTGGCCGGCCCCGGCGGGCTGGTGATTGCCTTTGAGCCGGAGGAAAGGAATTTTTCAAAACTGGCCCTGCATACCAAAAGGAAAGGGAATATCAGGATTCATCCTTTTACCGTACACCATACCACGGAAAATATTCTCTTATACCGTTCATCCCGGAGGAATTTTGATCACCAGACCTACGACAACGGGGAGAACCGTAATTGCGTAAATATCAAGGCAGTTAACATGGATGATTTCCTGGGAAAGAACTACCCTGGCCTGAAAGTTGATTTCATAAAAATAGACATCCAGGGTTCTGATTATTTTGCCTTCCAGGGAATGTCGGAAACCATAAAAAAGTCGGGAAACCTGATCTTATGCGGAGAATTCTGTCCCCACAGTCTTGAAAAAGCCATGGTCAAGCCGATGGAGTATTATAATGCCCTGCTACGTGCAGGTTTCAGCGTTGATTTTATCCCAAAGTTGCCCATTTCTGAAATCATTGCCAGGGCAGATGATCCCGACTTCACCCTGGATTTTATTGCAACCCGGTCTGGTGTCAGGTAGTGCCAATACTTTTTTATACAGCAGGTCTTTCACAATAAAATACACAAGGGAATTATGGAAGAACTGGAAAAATATGTAATTCTGGCAGGACTTGGCAAAGACTACCACAGGATGTTTCAACTCTGGTATTCCTTTTTTTCAGGGTATGGCCTTGATAAGATGCTGATCGTAATAACATTCGACAACGAGAGCGAAGCCCTAGTACGGTCGCTTGGGATTAGGGTGCATCCGGCCGGCAAGCAGATCATTCAGCTTTCTGATATATTCGTGGAGAGGCTCAGTGTCATCAGGGAATACCTGGAGCAGGGTTTTCATGTGATTCACACCGATCTCGATGCCTTCTGGTTCTCCCGTTCAGTCGTGGAGCTTGCAAATCCTGCCTTCGACCTTCAGATTTCAAAAGGCGGGGGGCATCCCAGGGCGGCAGTGGAAAAATGGGGATTCTCTTTATGCTGCGGTTTTTTTATATTACATTCAAACAGCAGTACGTTGGATTTCACGCGGACCTGGGTTGATGAAACCATTAAACTGCGGGATGACCAGACCGCCCTGAATGAGTTGTTGCTCAGGGATCCTCCCGGCTGGCATGAAGGGCCACACGAGGGCCATATCGGTACCTGCCGGGGCTATAACTTGAGCCTGCAGGCATTCAGCACGCAAATCATATCGAGGGGGCAGAACAAAGATATCAGGATTGAAAGGGATAAATTAAGGGTATTTCATCCCTATCTGCCTGCAAAGGATGAGGAGTCAAAAAGGGCAGAGGCAATACACCGGCTGGCAGAAGAGATTACAGGTTAAATTTGGTTCATGCATTCATCCAATCCGATGGATTTCTTTTTGATTGCATGATGAGAGTGGCATTCACGGCTGAATATCGTTTATATTTTTAATTACTTTTGTTTCTTTTTGCAATGGATAAAATCAGACAAATTTTCAGGGAGACCATAGATTTCTTTTACCAGCTTTATGTGAACAGGAGGCTCATTTCCACGCTCAGTCTCCGCGATTTTGAAAAATCATACATCCACAATTTTTTTGGTCTCATTTGGGCCATGGCCGACCCCCTGGCATTCGTGGTGATTCTTTACCTGGTTTTCGGAGCCAGGTACGGGAATACCAATCCTGAAAAGGGCTCCTTTGTTTTGTATCTTATCACTGGGTACATTGCATTCAACCTTTTTACCGACACGCTGAACGGCATGACCACCTGCATCCAGGAGCATTCGTTCCTGTTGAAAAGGGTCAACTTCAGGGTGGCTGTTCTGCCTATTGTTACCATGGTATCACATTTAATGGTGCATGGCATCGTCCTTGGAATCACCATGATTGTGCTGATAATCAATCATGTTTACCCCTCCTTTTACTGGTTCCAGACGCTATATTATATATTCGCACTTTCGGCTCTGATGATTTCCGTGGGGTGGCTTACCTCCTCTGTTTACCTCTTCTTTCCCGATATTAAAAATATCCTGAGCATTGTCACAAGGATGATGTTTTTCCTGACCCCCATCTTCTGGAACATGCATGGACTGCCGCCTAACAGCCAGCTACTTTTAAAGTTCAACCCCATTTTTTATATTGTCAACGGCTATCGCGACAGTCTTACCAAAGACCAGGGGTTTTGGACCCACCCCGCGCTGACAGTCTATTTCTGGTCAGTATGCCTGATTGTTCTGATAGCAGGTGTAATGGTATTTAAAAAACTGAGGCCCCATTTTGCTGATGTAGCTATCCAATAGAAAACATAGTTTATTTTGATACAGGATGATGACCAACCAGGATCTCGCAGTAAACCTGAAAGGAGTTTCGAAAAAGTACAAGCTTTTCCGAAGCAAGACAGACCGGATGAAGGAGGCCTTACATCCGCTCAAGAAGAGTTTTCACAAGGAATTTTTCGCATTGCGCGACATTGACCTGCAGGTGAGGCGCGGGGAGATACTCGGGATCGTAGGCATGAATGGTTCCGGGAAATCAACCCTGCTGAAAATCATTTCAGGGATCATTCCGCCAACCTCCGGCGAGGTCAGTGTAAGCGGGAACGTGGTCCCGCTGCTGGAACTGGGGGCAGGGTTCAACCCCGAATTCACCGGGATGGAGAACATCTATTTTTACAACAGTATCCTCGGCTACAGCCGGAAACAGACCCAGGAGATCGTTGACAAGATCATCGATTTTGCCGAGATAGGCGATTTTATCCACCAGCCGCTGAAAACCTATTCTTCAGGGATGAAGGCCCGCCTCTCATTTGCCGTTTCGGTAAATATCCAGCCCGACATCCTGATCCTCGATGAGGTGCTTTCCGTTGGCGATGAATTGTTCAAGCGGAAAAGTTATGCCAAGATCGAGGAGTTCTTCAAGGCCGGGAAGACTATTCTTTTCGTATCCCACAGCGCACAGAGCGTGAACCAGCTGTGCTCGCGCGCCGTGATGCTCGTGGATGGCCGGCTGGTACTCGAAGGCCCTGCCAAGTTCATCACCATGAATTACCAGAAACTGATCTTTTCGAGGCCGGAACAGAAGAAACAACTTCTCCAGGAATTCAGAACCCTCAAACCGCAGGAGGATTCGGATGATCTGCATATAATTTCTCCCCAATACCAGGAGGTAACCGAAGAGGTATTTTCAGGGAACGACACGTACCAGATCAAACCCTTCCTGGTAAAAAATTTCTCCCCTAAAAGCACTGTGGTGACCCGGAATGTCGAACTGGTCCTTTCTCCTGTGCGAGTTGAAACCCTTGAAGGAGAAGAGGTGAACCATATAATTGCCGGCAGGGATTATCATATTTCCTATACCCTGAGTTTCCTGGAAAACATTGGTTACATCAGCCTGGGCATCAGTCTTACAACCGAAAAGGGTATATCGGTCAGCTGGCGGTTTTTCCCGACGGTTGAAAAATACTTCCAGAAATCTTACCGTAACGGGGACTCTGTGCATGTAAAATGGAAATTTACCTGCAACCTGATGCCTGATAATTATTTTATCGGCATCGTCGTACGCAGGCAGGGGGAAGAGGGAGGGGAGGTAGCCTTCCGCGCATCCGACATCCAGGTATTCAAAGTCATTTCCGAAAAGCTGGTTAGCAGAGGCGGAATATACGACCCTGATTTCTCCATGACACTGAAGTGATGATATTCCAATCATGAAGAATTTTCTAAAGATCGCCATTCTCATTGTAAATGGAAGACATAATCACAAAGAGCGGTTATGGCTTGAAATTTCTCTTGGGAATATTGTAAGATATATTTCTGATAAGCAGCAATACAGGGTTTTTGTCTGGAACCATCATTCCGAGAGCAGGGAGGTTGCCAGATACCTGGAATCTTACAGGGAGGTAGCGGAAGTACTGGATGAGAAGCACTGCGACATTAATGGTAATCCGTCCCTGCAAGCCGGGAAGATGACGGGCAAGCCGGTGACCTTTGCCGGGGGATACCATGTTCATCGCACACCTTTACAGATCCTGTATGATCATGTGGTGTCGCGGTACAATGCCGACATTATTGTTACGCTCGACTCGGATGCATGCCCGGTAAGGTATGGCTGGGATATCCCGCTGGTCAGCGCACTTGACGGCGGCATCAGGCTGGCCGGGATATGGCGCGATGAAATGTCCCAGGCCATCGAACCCTATGTTCACCCCTCCTGCCTGGCTATCAAAGCCTCCACCATCCGTGAACTCGGTCTCAGGTTTGACCGCATTCCTGACCCGGTATGTGAGGACTCCCTTTCGCATTTCACTGCAGTTGTCAGGGAACATTATGGACCCGGTGCCATATACCCGCTCAGGCGCAACAACGCCCTTGAGTTTCACCCGGTATTCAATGGGATATATGGCAGCCTCTTTTATCACCATCATTTCGGAACCCGCAACGCAGGTGGCCGTACGAAATTTCTGAAGTCGTTTGGCTATCGGATGCGGCGGGAAGCAATGACCGAAAACCGGCTGGTGATGGATGGAACCACCGAGATGCTCTTCAGGGATCCTGACGCCTTTTTCAACCTGCTGACCTATGGGAACGGCTATGGTCGTTTGCAACTCTATGAAAATTATCAGAAGGCATTTCCCTCGAGGTTCAGGAGCTACCGGCTCCTGTGCTATGCCAGGAGGCTTGCCGGGACCGATCCTGCAGGCAGTTTCTTTCTCCTGACACTTATCCATCATGAACTTCAGAACAGTCCGCGGTTCCTGCAAACCTATGTTCTGGCCTGTGAGGCCATTGGGTTGACCCGTGAAGCCGGGGCTTACAGAACACGCTTAAAATAATCAGGGATGAAGGTATTTGGGATAGGTCTGAATAAAACCGGCACGAAAACCCTGGGCTCCTGTTTGCAGGCTTTCGGTTTTCACCACAGGTCGTACGACCCCCTCCTGCTCGCGGCTTTTTCAATTGGCGATATCGAGACAATTTTCAGGGTCAGCGATGTGTACGAAAGTTTTGAGGACTGGCCCTGGCCCCTGCTTTACAGGGAGTTTGATGCCCGGTACCCGGATGCCAGATTTATCCTGACTGTCAGAAAGGATCCCGATACATGGTTTGAAAGCCTGTGCCGGCATGCCGGCAGGACCGGCCCCACCAGCGACCGGCAAATCGTTTATGGTTACCCCGAGCCTTATGCTTATAAGGATGAACACATTCGTATATACAACAGGCACAATACTGAGGTTTCAGACTGGTTCAAAGGGCGTGAACACAAGTTGCTGCGGGTTTGCTGGGAGGAGGGCGACGGGTGGGAGAAACTGGCAGAGTTCCTCTGTTTACCTGTTCCCGCAATTCCCTTTCCTCATCAGAACAGGTCACAGGCTGGAGAGGAGGGAAACCCGTGAAGACATGCCTGGTTACGGGGTTTGGCCGAAGCGGCACAAGCCTGATGGGGGGAATCCTTCACCAGGGTGGTTACTTCATGGGCGACGATCTTTACCCGCCAAGGGATTCCAATCCACTGGGTTTCTTTGAAAATGCCCTGATTAATGGTATCAATGAAAGGATCCTGGAGGGTAGTGATTATTGCCTCCGGCACCCGGTTCACCCTGAATATGACAAGTACTGGTCGCCTTACAAACCGGGTGAGGGACACCGCTGGCTCGGGTATTACCCGCCGGAAACAGACCTTTCATCATCGGTGCACACCCAGGGGGAGGCCATGAAAAAGGCACTTTCGCGGCCTGATTTTGCCTATAAGGACCCGCGGTTTAATTACACTTTGTCAATCTGGTTGCCCTGGTTGCCCGGCGATACCGTTTTTATCTGCCTTTTCAGGGAGCCGGGCATCACCATCGGCAGCGTACTGAAAGAATGCGAAACAGCCGGATATCTTAGCGATTTCGCCCTGCCGAAGGAGCTGGCAGAAAATCTCTGGTGCAACAGTTACAGCCACCTGCTAAAAAAGCTGGAAACAATTGACCCGGGCCGTTTTTTCTTTGCGCATTTCCGGCAACTTATCAGCGGGGACTGCCTTTCACTTCTCTCGCAAAAACTGGGAGTCTCCCTCAGCCCGGGTTTTATCGCACCCGAACTTGACCGTACACGGTCAGAGTACCCCGTAACCAAATCAACGGCTGGTATTTACGGAAAGCTCTGCTCGCTGGCCGGATATCCGGGATGAAGAGATCCATCGCTTTTGATTTTATTCCACCCTGCCTGTACGCTTATTCAGCAGGAATTTCCTGACCGTCGCTTCCCGTTGTTCCCCGTCTCCGAGGAAACAAAGGTTATAAAGGGTATAGAGTTCATCCAGCGATAATCCTGCAAGGATATGGCCTGGGATCTCTGCCCCGGTCAGTTGCAACCTTTCCCTGATGGCAGTTTTTTCGCATCCGGCAAGGATTTCAGGAGTGATGATATTGAGATCCCTGCCCATGGCGGTGCAGGAGAGAAGATGGTCGTCTTTCCGGATGATATTGAATTCCATCAGGCTGCGTTCGGTCGACCATTTTCCATGATTATTGCCGATACAGCGGTTCAGGAAGGTAGCGAAACCGGACTTTTCCTCTTCGGGGATATGTTCCAGCCGGCCGGGGATCTCCTGGAAGAGGGTCCGCTCCCCGTGAGGGATGTGAAAGAGGGTGTCGAGGTCAAAGTCGGCTCTGCGCAGGCCGGACATTTCGAGGCGCTGGTAAAGGTCGCTGTCATCCCATCCGTAGAACTTGATAAACTCATTGTAACCGTTTACCCTGAAAAGGGCGGCCCGCTGGAGGAAAAGGATCCCGTTCAGGTGGAGTTCGTTCGGGTTGCGCCGGATTCTCCAGTTGCCGCAGAAAAAATTGTCGTCGCCGGGCTTGTGCTTTTCGAAAAAACCCGCCAGCAATTTTACATCGGCATCCAGTTTCAGCATCAGCGAACCTCTGCAAAGCCGGGCGGCGAGGTTGAAGGCATGGGAGAGGATCCATTTGGGTTGTCCTGTCACCTCCGCCAGCAGTATCCTGCCGTCGCGGAACTTCTCAATAAGGGGAAGCAGCGATAGGTCTGATGCCCAGTCTACCACGACGATCTCATCTATTTCAGGATGGGCCAGCCAGGTCGGGAGTGCCTCTTCAAAGGCCTCCCTCCGGTTTTTGACTGCGGTGATCACCGAAACACCCGGTTTGACTGGCTCGCCAAGGAGGTTGACCTGGAGCATCTGACCATTTGTTAGCATTGTACAGGAATGGAATTAAGATTTATCACTGGTAAAGAATCAAAAACCCTGCTGAAAACCTGTTTTTTTCAATTTTTTTGCAGTAACGGAGGGCGACTGCAAAGGTGAAAAATTCTCATCTTTGCCGGATATTTTCTTACAAATATAGGTTTTCCGGGAATCATGAATTCTAAATATAGCATAATTTCGTATCTCATACAGCCAATTTCGAAGGTTATATGTTTTAATATTCTTGGTAGATATAGCCGGCAGAGGCGATAATACAGCCCAGGAAAATACTGAACCCACCATGATTATCGGCAAACAGTTCATCTGGCTTCATTTTCCCAAGTGTGCGGGCAGTTTTACCGAGCAGTTGCTGCGAAAACACTTTGGCGATGACCCCGATATCGCCTTTGATCCAATCGATCCGGAGAGGGTGATCTGGCACCAGAAAATTTCAAGGAGGGAACTGGAAACAGGCACCGACCTTTCCGGAAGGGCGGTGATCTGTAATTTCAGGCGACTGCCTTCATGGTTATCAAGCAGGGTTGCATTTGAGGAGGTCAGATCTGGAAAAGTTGTCCCGGCAGAAATGGTTGCCGAAGGGCGGTTTTTTGAAAGTAACGGTGCCATCTCTACGGCCGACGATTACCTCAGGCGTTATACGGAAAGGAAAGTAAGCCATTGGATCAGGACCGAATTTATCAGGGAGGATTTCTACAGGGCCTTTTCAGGGTACCTCGATACAGGGTCGGTTGTTGATCCATCCGAGTTCAGCGCAAAGGTCAATTCTACGCATTGGAACAGGAGAGTTTGCGAATTGTTTGAGGTTGAAGGACTGGAGCGGTTATACCATGCAAACCCTTACTGGGCTGACCTTGAGAAGGAGTTATATGGAAATATCCTGACCCTTGGCCCGGAGATGCCAGGTCAGGGTTTATCTTTTGGGTAAGGAAAGATTCGTGATTGTTAAGTTTGCTGCATTGGAAAAGGCAGACCCGGATCAAATATTTAAAAGTCTCATATGATCATTGGTAAGGAATTTGTCTGGGTACACTTCCTGAAATGCGCCGGTACTTTTACCGAGCAGTTGTTAAGAAGGCATTACGGGGATGACCCGGGGATAGCCTTTGATCTCATTGGACCCCCAAAAAAAATCTGGCACGATTCGGTACTGCAAAGAGAAAAATCAACAGGTATTGATCTTTCACAAAAACAAGTTATATGCAATATAAGACGGTTGCCGTACTGGATCATCAGCCGCGTAAAATATGAGGAGGCGCGGTCAGGACACCGTGCTACAAGGGAGATGTATACCGGGGGGATGGTTTTCGGGCAGGATGGAACTCCCTATAAGGCCAACAGGCTAATCAATTTTTATACCATCAGGAAAGTAGATCACTGGATCAGGGTTGAATATCTTGCGGAAGATTTTTACAGGTGTTTCGGCAGATACCTTGATGTTGATTCAAGAATAAACGGGAACGAGTTTGCAACCAAAATCAACATTACAGCGGGAGACGCCAGGCTGGATACCTGGTTTGGGGAGGGTGACCTGGAAAAGCTTTATGCGTCAAATTGCATCTGGGCAAAACTGGAAATGGAACTTTATGGTAATCTGTTAACAGAATCTCAATGAGTTTCGGATGACTTTCATTAAAGGCTTGATTTTCTCCGGGATTACAATTGCTTTTAAGTGGTTGTGATCCATTATTTTTATATTTGCATTGTATTTGCCTGGACTGTAGGGATCATCATCTGAAAAATACCAACAATATAAACACTCAAGTTAAAAAGTATGAAAAAGCTAACCGTTATTCTCTGGGGACTGCTATTTGTTTTCAGTTCCTGCTCCCATCAGAAGGACGAAGGGATGGTTTCTGCAGACAAAAAGGCGGAATCAGGCGATTTTAAGGGAGCCATCGCGGGTTATGACACCATTATTGCCCGCCATCCGAAGATGCCTGCTGCATGGTTTAACAGGGGACATGCAAAATACAAGCTTGAGGATTTCAAAGGAGCCATAGCCGATATGGAAAAAGCAATCGAACTGGCCCCCAAGAGGCTCGAAGCATATAAAATAAGGGGCTGTGCCCGGGTGAAAACAAACGACGCCGAGGGGGCCATCCGGGATCTCGATATGTTCCTCGTAAGCCATCCGAAGGATGTGGAGGCTATCAGGTTCCGGGGTTTTGCCAGGTTTAAGAAGAATGATTTCCAGGGCGCCCTCGCTGATCTTGACAAGGTAATCGGAATAATACCCAAAGATGGTGATGCCCTGAATAAAAGGGGAGAGATCAAATTTCAGACCGGCGATTTGCATGGTGCCATTGTCGACCAGTCGGCTGTAATAGCGCTCAGTCCTAACTTTGCAACGGCATACCTTGATCGTGGAATTGCAAACCTAAGTTTGGGGAAAACGGATGAGGCGCTGGATGATTTTAACAAGGCAGCCGGGATCTCCCCCAAGTATGGAAAGGTATATGCCAACAGGGCTAAAGCCTATATTAAAAAGGGTAAAGGGTCATATCAGGCTGCTATGACTGATTTCTCCAGAGCACTTGAAATCAATCCCAAGCTCGGTGAGATTTATTTGAACAGGGGCTCTCTGTTCCTGGCAATGGGGTCGAAGAAAGAGGCCTGTGCCGATTGGAACAAAGCCATCTCCCTGGGGGTTAAGGAGGCAGAAGAACTAAGCCGGAAAAACTGCAAATAACGCTCGGTTAAGAAAAGTCCCAGTTGTTGTCCTTTTCATACCCTACTATATAACTCTTTTTAAGTGACAGATAATCAACTGCATTCTAACCTGTTTTTCTTAGTTGCAATAGCTGTTTTTCTAGATACTTTATCTTTTTCGCTTTCCAGATTTCATTATTAGTTGCTATAATTTGAGGGTCATATTCCTTTTTTTCTTTTATCATTGTGTATACAATTCGTGCTAATCTATGTGCCGTTGCCACCACTCCTCCTTTTTTGCCCAGTTTGGATTTCATTTTTCTTGCATAATCTCCCATAGAGGATTTGCTGTTTGACAAACAACTTGCCGACATTCGCATGGTTTGACCTGCATGATTTTTCTTTTTCAGCATTTTGCTGCTTATTATTTTGCCTCCGGTAATTTTTGTGTTTGGAGCCACATTAAGCCATGCTGAAAAATGTTTGCCATTCTGCCACTTGCTCATGTCTGTACCTATTTCAGATAGTAATTCCAAAGTTGATATTTCGCTTATGCCTTCGACTTTGGTCAAATCAACCCCTGCGATTATCTTCAATAGTGGGCCTATTTCAACAGAAAATTGGTTCTTCTTAGGCTTTTTTTTTACAAAAACGTCAGTCAGATCCCCGTCTAATATACTTGCTGCCTGGTTGAGTAATTGCTCTTTTATTCTTTCTTCACAAGCACTTATTTGAGATTGGTAAAAAACATACTCATCGTATGCCTGCTGTAACGTAAACAAGTATTCGTCTTTCCAAATACCAACCAAGGATTTCTTTATATCTTCCTCGCTTGCTTTTATTCGTGGGTCTTTTAGCTTAATCAATTCATCCTGGTCCCGTTCTCCTTGTAGAATTGCATTCACCATTTGAAGCCCTGTTTTGCCCAATATATCACTTATAACCGTATGAAGCTTAATGTTCATCAGCTCCAATGCCTTTTGCATACGTCGGACACTGTCTGAACTAATGTTTATCAGGTTTTTACGTTGACGGACATAGGTTCGTAATACACGGATTTCTGATTCAGGCTGAAAACTTTTCTGTAACAAACCACAACTATGAAGCTTTTGTATCCAGATGGCATCTGTATCATCTTTCTTTCGTCCGGTGACATTCTTCACATGCCGGGCATTGACCAAATAGGGTTCTATACCTGCTTCCTCTAACATCAGATATAGATTTAGCCAATAAACCCCCGTGCTTTCCATTGCTACAGTGGTAATGCCTTCGGACACTAACCATTCAACAAGATTCGTTAAGTCTTCGGTAAATGTCTTATATTCTCGAACTTCATGCCCTGTTGCTCCATCACTTATGGCTACATCGTTCATTGTGTCGCCAACATCAATACCTGCGGCATACGGATTAAAAACCGGCAGTCCTTGACTAAATCTTTTCGTCTTTACGGTTTCCGTTGGAGAATTCTTTTGCTTTTCCTCTTTCATTATTGATGATTTTTATTACAACCTATTTGAGGTACAGGAAGATGAAAATTTGATCTACTATACGGTGTCTCTAAGAGCATCCAGTTTAAATTTCAAAGTGTACCTCGGACCAAACTAATTGATGGAATAGATTTTCCAGGAATGAAACCGGTCTTTGTATAGATCGTATATTTGAGCCAAAGTTATCTGTTTTGATGTTCGTTCGACAAAACGAGAGGACTAATATGCTCAAAAAAAACAATCACGAAGTTTTACATGTAACTACCGGAGACCAAGCTGTTGAGATTTG
>CAIYQH010000449.1 GCA_903928285.1 uncultured Bacteroidales bacterium | reverse complement strand
CTTTACCTTACTCATCGACAGGTAAATAAAGAATTAGTCAAAACAGGGGGGCTAACAGCTACAAAATTAAGTAAATAATTAACTTTGCAGCCGTTTCAGGGTTTTAAAAATTGTTAAAGTTTGTTAATCTATTGTTAATCATATTATTAAATGAATTCAACCGATATCCGCCAGGCATTTCTTGATTTTTTCCGCTCCAAACAACACGAGATCGTCCCCTCCGCCCCGATGGTGGTGAAGAACGACCCGACCCTGATGTTCACCAATGCAGGGATGAACCAGTTCAAGGATATTTTCCTTGGAAACCGCGAAAGCGCCTTCCCGCGCATCGCCGATACCCAGAAGTGCCTGCGTGTTTCGGGAAAGCACAACGACCTCGAGGAGGTTGGCCACGACACTTATCATCATACCATGTTCGAAATGCTCGGCAACTGGTCGTTTGGCGACTATTTCAAAAAGGAGGCCATTGCCTGGGGATGGGAATTGCTGACGGAGGTGCTGAAAATCGACAAGGAGTGCCTCTATGTCACTGTTTTTGAGGGGGATGAAAGCGAAGGACTTTCACGCGACACTGAAGCCTTTGAATTCTGGAAACAGCATATCCCGGAAGATCGCATTCTGCTGGGTTCCAAAAAGGATAACTTCTGGGAGATGGGCGATACCGGCCCCTGCGGACCCTGTTCTGAGATCCATGCCGATATCCGCGACGCGGCGGAAAAGTTACGGATCCCGGGCAAAGAGCTGGTGAACAAAAGCGACCCGCATGTCATCGAGATCTGGAACCTGGTATTTATCCAGTTCAACCGTATGACCAGCGGACAACTGGTCGAACTTCCCGCCAAACACGTCGACACCGGCATGGGCTTTGAACGGTTGTGCATGGTGATGCAGGGCACCAAATCGAATTATGATACCGACGTATTTCAGCCTGTGATCCAGGTTATTGCGAAAAAAGCGGGGATCCCCTACGGCAGGGAGACTAAAGCCGATATCGCCATGCGCGTGGTGGCCGACCATCTGCGTGCCATCTCCTTCGCTATCGCCGACGGTCAGCTGCCGTCGAACGTAAAGGCAGGGTATGTCATCCGCAGGATCCTGCGCAGGGCTGTGCGATACGGATATGCCTTCCTCGATTTCAAGGAACCCTTTATCCATGAGCTTTTACCGGTGCTGATCGACCAGATGGGACCCGTGTTCCCGGAACTCGTCGCACAAAAAGATCTGATCACCAACGTGATCCGTGAAGAGGAGGCAGCCTTCCTCAGAACCCTTTCAACAGGTATCCAGCGGTTCAACCACTATATCGCCAACCCCCCGACCGATGGCAGGCAGACCATCGGCGGCTCCTTCGCCTTTGAACTCTTCGATACCTTCGGCTTTCCCATCGACCTCACCCAGCTGATGGCCCGCGAGATCGGCTGGACTGTCGACATGGATGGATTTTCAAAGGGACTTGCCGTTCAGAAGGCCCGGTCACGGCAGGATGCCGTGGTGGACGCCTCCGATTGGGTGATCCTGCTTGAAGATGCCGGCCTGCCTGAATTCGTGGGTTACGATCAGCTTCATATTGAAACCCTGATCTCCCGCTACCGCAAGATGGTTACCAAGGGCCAGGAGCATTACCAGCTCATCGTGCTGCAAACCCCGTTTTATGCCGAATCGGGCGGTCAGGTTGGCGACAAGGGGTGGCTGGTTTCGGGAGATGAAAAGATCGAGGTGGTTGACACTGTAAAAGAAAACGAACTGAGTATCCTGATTGCCAAATCGTTGCCGTCGAACCCCACAGTTCCTGTGACCTTGTTGGTTGACACCACGAAACGGACCAGCATTGCCAACAACCATACGGCCACCCACCTGATGCATGCAGCGCTGCGCAGGGTGCTCGGAACGCATGTGGAGCAGAAGGGTTCGCTCGTGGATGAAAACCGCCTCCGTTTCGACTTCACCCATTTTGCCAAACTTACCGCCGAAGAGATTGCCCAGGTTGAGGCGATGGTGAACGCCAAAATCCGCGAAAACACCCTGTTGGTCGAGGACCGGGCCGTACCCGTTGCCGAAGCCAGGGCCAGGGGTGCCATGGCCCTCTTCGGCGAAAAATATGGAGATCTCGTGCGCATGATCACCTTCGACCCCGCTTTTTCTGTTGAATTGTGCGGCGGCACCCATGTTCCCGCCACCGGGCAGATCGGCTCGTTCAAGATCATCTCCGAAGGGGCCATTGCCGCCGGTATCCGCCGCATCGAGGCCATCACCGCCGAAAAAACCGAAGAATACTGGATTTCAAGGGAGATGATCCTCGACGGGATCTGCGAACTGTTGAAGAACCCAAAGGACATTCTCAAGGGAGTGCGCCATATCCTGGATGAAAACAGCGATCTCAGGAAGCAGGTAACGGAGCTCGGCAAGCTTAAATTACTTCAACTCAGGGAGCAGTTTGCAGGCCAGGTGCAGCACTACAACGGCGTCAATTTCCTTACGGCCCAGGTCGACCTGGACGGGGAGACTGTGAAAAACCTGGCTTACGAGCTCAATGCATCGATTCCCGATCTTTTCCTGGTGCTGGCGACCTCGGCTGAGGGCAAGGCAACGCTTACCGTTATGTTATCCGAAAACCTGGTGAAAGAGCGGAAACTCCATGCAGGCAATATCATCCGTGAAATTGCAAAAGAGATCGGCGGCGGAGGCGGCGGTCAGCCTCACATCGCCACTGCAGGAGGCAAGAACCCTGCCGGGATTCCGGCAGCCCTGGAGAAGGCCAGGGGCTTTATCATGAATTGATCCCGGTAACTGAATACAACCGTTGTCCTTCCGGCAGGTCTCATTCCAACATAATTTCAATCGTATGACGCCACAGGAAATTTTCGACCAGGTTCACGCCTTCGGGATGGCAAACACCAATTCCGCCATCGTTGAAAAATACAAGCGCTATTTCAAGGAGGGCTACGACGCCTATGGCCTGGCTACCGGGCTGGTCGACGCCAACGTAAAGGAGATTGCCGGCATGCCGGGGATGACCCCGGAGATGCTGTCGGAGATCTCTCTGCTGCTGGTACAGTCGCCCAAATACGAGATGACGGTCATCGCCATCCGGTTGCTGCTGAGCTATAACAAAAACTGGACCATCGCCACCTTTCACACTGTCGAAAAATGGTTCAGCCTGGGCATCACCAACTGGGCGGAGACTGATTATATCTGCGGGGAGATGATAAACCTCTTCTTCAAAAAGGGGCTGACCGATCTGCAATCGGTTGGCGCATGGCGGTCGGCACCCAATAAGTTCCAGCGGAGGGCCGCCGCGGTGGGGCTGATCAAACCGATGAAGCAGTCGGCTGATTTCAGACCCTTTTTTGATTTTATCGCCCCCATGATGCACGACCCGGCCCGTGAGGTGCACCAGGGAGTGGGCTGGTTCCTGCGTGAAGCCTGGAAAAAACAACATGAGGTCACCGAAACGTTTTTGATGCAATACAGGGAGACCGCACCACGGCTGATCTTTCAATGTGCTACCGAGAAGATGACGCCTGAAGTAAAGAACAAATTCAGGAGGAGTAAAAAATAGGACGGTGCTTACCAGCCATCAGCATCAGGCCGAAATAAACAGGTTACAACCAGCAACAAAATGATAAATATAAACCAGGTGGTTTCAGTTTCCCAGGCATTCAGGAGCGTGGTATCGGAATATCCCTCCAATATTGCTGTAGAGTATGGGAAACAGATCACCTACCGGGAGTTGGATATTGCCTCTGACCAGGCCATGTTGTTCCTGATAAAACGGGGTGTAACCGGGGGGGCAGGAGTAGGCTTATACATTTCAGATCCGGTAAATTTCCTTGAATTCCTTATCGGCGTTGTAAAACTTGGCGCCATCTATATCCCCTTCGACGACAAGATCCCCGTAAGGAGGATCATGCTGATGCTGGAATCTTCTTCGGCAGCTTTCCTGGTCACTGACAAATGTGAACTCTTTGAAGCTCCTGCAAACTGCAGCATCATTGATGTAACCCTGGACAACATCCCCGTCGAAATGGAAGTTCCCTGCGTTCAACAACCAGCCAAAGGCAGGGAGGATCCTTTGTATATCATGTTCACCTCAGGATCGACAGGCCATCCCAAAGGGGTTATCATCCCCAACCGGGGCGTGCTGCGACTGGTCTGCAAGCCAGACTATGTAACCATCAGGACTGACGACATATTCCTGCAGCACTCCTCCAGGTCGTTTGATGCTTCGACCTTTGAAATTTGGGGTGCACTGCTCAACGGCGCCCGGTTGGTGCTCCTTCCCGAAAACGCCGACCTGACGGCTCTCGTGGATGCCATCAGGATCCACCGCTGCACCATCCTGTTCCTGACGACCCGGTTTTTCGATCTTCTCGTTGATAAAAACCTGGCAGCCCTCGCCCCGGTCAGACAACTCCTCTTTGGCGGCGAGCGTGCCTCTCCCTCCCACGTAATCAAAGCCCTGAGAGGGCTCCGCGGAACCCGCCTGCTGCATGCCTACGGACCTACCGAGAACACCACCTTTTCAACGATCCACCGCGTGGACGAACAGGATTCCGGGAGGAAACATATTCCCATCGGGTTTCCCATCAATGCAACCCAGGCATGGGTCATCGCGGAGGATACCCTTGGTTTCAAGGCCAACGGTGAGGAGGGGATGCTTTTCCTGGGCGGAGATGGACTTGCCCTGGGATATACCGACGCAGCCCTGACCGCAGCGCGCTTTGTAACCCATCCGGTAACTGGGACCAGGCTTTACAACACGGGCGACATTGTCGTCAACCATGAGGATGCAGGCCTTGAATATATAGGCAGGAGGGACAGGCAGGTTAAGATCAGGGGGCACCGGTTTGAACTGTTTGAGATAGAGACCCAACTGCTGCAATACCCGGGTATTTCAGGAGCGGTAGTCACCGTTATCGATGCTGAGGAAAGGCCCGCCTTCCTGGCCTTTTACACCACAGCCAGCGGGAAAAGTATAGAACCGGGGATGCTCCATGAATACCTTGCCTCCATTCTGCCTGAAGCCGGCATCCCGTCGCATTTTGAATTTACAGAAACATTCCCCCTTACCCCAAACGGCAAAACCGACCTTGCGGCCCTGACCGCAAAATTCAACCGACAGACCAATGATTCGGGGAACAGTTTCACCACGCCCAAAGAGTATCTCCAGGCGGTATGGCAGGCACTTTTGCCGCACCAGAAGATTCATGACAACACCAACTTTTTCAGGGATGGTGGTGATTCCCTCATGTCATTATCCATGATCTATGAAATCCAGGAGCGGTTTAATATTCAGCTCTCTTCCGATTACCTGGTTCAATGGCCGACTTTCGGGGAATTCGCCTCCAACCTGTTCGCCGGCCACAGGAACAGCATCCTGATCTGTTTGCGAAAGGGCGATGGCAGGACGCCGCTTTTCTGCATTCCCTTTAAGGACGGAACCCCATACACCTACATCCATCTTGCCAACAACCTGACGGGCAATTTCCCTGTATATTCATTCAGCATGATTGATGCCGGTTTTAAACCCATCCGGTACCGGTCAGTCACCGAACTTGCCGCGACCTTCTGCAGGGAAATCCTCAACATGGAAATCAGCGGACCCGTTCATCTGTGCGGCTTTTCCTTCGGGGGAACAATTGCCTGGGAGATAGCCCGGCAACTTAAAACAGCCGGGATGGAGGTTGGCCATGTGCATCTTTTAGACGCCCCTGCTGCAATGGATTTCATATGGGCGCAGGAGATTTCCCTTCTGCAAAAAATCTGGCTGCCCTTCAAGTTATCTTATTACATGAAGGATCCCCGGATCCTGATAAAGGAAATCAGGACTGCCTTCAGGATCGGAAACTGGCGGCAACCAGAAGAAAAGCAACTGGTTGAAAATTCCAGGTTCTTCAGGAACGCCGCCCCTGATGTAGTTTCCCTCTACCGGGAATACAGGCCGGAACACGACGATACGTTGAAAATTACCCTTTACCGTACAGGAGCCTTTGAATACTGGAAAAGAACCCGGTACTTCGGATGGGAAAAGTACTGCAGTGATATTGAATGTGTCGATTTCAGCGGGGCCCATCATGACTTTCTCAACCCTCCCCAGGTAGGCAGGCTTGCCCAATTACTCGATAAATATTTAATGCACGATGATACGGCAATTTGAAGAGATCAGCAACAACGCATGGCCGGCGCTGCAAACGGTGCAATACGACGGCTGGCTGCTGCGGTTTGGCGGCGGGGTGACCAAGCGTTCGAATTCGGTGAGCCTGCTCTACCCTTCCCTGATCGACCCGGAAGAAAAGATTGATTTTTGCGAGGAACTTTATCGTTTTCACCACATCCCTGCCTGTTTTAAAATCACCGGCGTTGCCGACCCTGCCGATATCGACCAGCGGCT
>CAIYQH010000448.1 GCA_903928285.1 uncultured Bacteroidales bacterium | reverse complement strand
GGAGTGCAGAACCCGCATTGAACCGCTCCCCTGTCAACATAGGCCTTCGCAATGATATCGCGAACCTCCGCAGGAATACCCTCCATGGTGATAACATGCACTCCCTCCATGAATTTCATCTTCCGGGTACACGACAACCGCGCCTTTCCGTCGATCTCGACCATGCAGGTGCCACAGGCAGCCTCTCCTGAACAACCATCCTTGGCCGTGGTAATTCCCTCAACCTCCCGCAGGTATTGCAACAACGAACGGTTTTCATCACCCCGGTAGTCAATGCTCCTGTTGTTCAGCGTAAATGCTATCATGAATAATTATGTTTTTGTTTGGTAAGAAAGTCGTCTACAGCGCCGGGGTCCGTTCCGACCGGCTGCGGCATGGAAATGGACGACTGTACTGCCTTCAGGTCCTTCAACCCGCTGCCGGTCAGCAAAACCACGTTGGATGATCCGGCCGGGATCATGCCCATCCTGCGGTATTTCGCCAATCCGGCATAGGCAGCAGCGGCAGCCGGTTCGCCGAAGATGCCTGCCGACCGGGCCACCTGCAGCGAGGCGGCTAATATCTCCCCATCCGAAACCGCTATGGTCTCTCCGTGATATTCGCTGATGTAATTAGCCGTCATGTGGAAACAGCGCGGAACATCCACCGAGATCGAATCGGCAATGGTTTTCGAGGCGACTGGCACAAATGGCCGGCCCAGGTTTGCAATCAGGTTGCTGCTTCCCTCCGACTGAACGGCAACAGCGACAGGCATGCTGTCGGTAATCCCCAGCTTTAACAGATCCTCAAATCCCTTGCAGAGAGCCGAATAAATGACCCCGTCGCCAACCGGGATGAAGATCCTGTCGGGAACCTGGCAACCAAGCTGTTTGAAGAGTTCAAAGGCCACCGTTTTCTTCCCTTCGATGGTCAATGGATTATACGCAGTATTCCGGTTATACCATCCGTATCTCCCGGTAATCTCCACGCTCAGGTCGAAGGCGTCGTCGTAGGTCCCTTTGACCGGGACCAGGAGGGCCCCGTACATCAGGATTTGCGTGAGTTTTGCCAGGGGCGCTGCGGCAGGGACCACGATGACCGAATGCTGCCCCTGCGAGGCGCATATTCCGGCCAGGGATGAACCGGCGTTACCCGTGGAGGCGGTGATCAGCGTGCGGATGCCATTTTCGCGGGCCCATGCGGATACCAGCGCAGATGCCCGGTCCTTGAAGGAAAAGGTTGGATTCTGGGAATCATCCTTTAAAAAAAGTTTGAAATCAATCGCTCCATCACAGTCGGCCTGATCGTGCAAGAGGTTATCCACCCTGTATAACGGCGTATTCCCGACATGCAGCCGGGGCCACAACTCCATCGTGCGCAAAGGCAACAGTGGAAGGAACCTTTCACCCTGCAACCAATCAAAAAGGCCGGATAACGGGCGCATGTCCCGGATCTTTTGATAAGGGTAAAAGGTTTTTAAAACCCCCCGTGGCGGGAATCCGGGCTGGTTGGCGGCCCCGCAGACCGGACACAGGTAGATGACCTGGTCGCCCGGGAACTCAGCGTGACAATCAACACACGCGAAGTGGTACTTATCGGTCATTTTTCAATTTTTTTCTCTCACTTGTGACGGTCATCCTAAGTTAACAGCCCTGTACGGGCATTGAAATCATTGATCAGTTCATCCCACCGTGCCGGCTGGCTGAATATCTTGGCCCAAATATGACGGTCGTCCCATAACTGGCGCAGATCCCCCACCTCTTTGCCCTGCTGTTCAATCCAGGTAAAATATTTCAGGTTATGGATGGCTTTCCGGTCGGCATAGCCAAGTTCCTTCATGCAGGCCGGGGCGGTTCCAAGCATACATTTTTCATGATCCCGGGCAGCCTGGAGCGAAGAGTAGCTCCCGCGCGTGGCCGTAAGTTCCTCCAGTCTCGATCCGTACATCTGCGCCGAATCGGTGGCAATGGTCACAATGACATCCTCATTCATGTAGTCAAAATATTTGGCCGTTTTAATGGCCGAGAGGATATTCCCGATACCGGAGATACCGATCATGCCGAGTTTTGAGATAAGCTCCTTCTCAACCCCGCTGGCTGCGAGGTATTGATGCCCCTCCTTCTCATTGAACAGTCGTAACAAACGCATGCAATCCTCGTCGTCGATGGCGGTAACCACATCGGTATTCCTGACATTATGGATCCAGGGTACATGTTTGTCGCCGATTCCCTCGATGCGATGGGCGCCAAAGCCATTCTGCAAAAGGGTAGGACACTGCAGGGCCTCTGATGCCACAACCTTCAGATGCGGAAATTTCGTTCGCAGGTAGTCGCCGGCGGCAATGGTTCCGGCCGAACCTGTAGCCGAAACATAAGCTGAAAGCTGCGCATCATCTCCCCCCGCAATCCGGAAGGCCTCTTCAATCGCGTGACCGGTGACCTCGTAATGCCAGCAGGAATTTCCAAACTCCTCAAACTGGTTAAAGATGATACAATCCTTACGGGTACGTCGGATTTCCCAGCATTTATCGTAGATCTCCTTCACATTCGACTCGCATCCGGGGGTGGCGATCACCTCCGCGCCGATCTCTTTCAGCCACTCGAATCGTTCTCGGCTCATCTCCTCCGGCAAAATGGCTACGGCCGTCACATCCATGAGGAACGAATCGAAGGCTCCTCCGCGGCAATAGTTCCCCGTTGAGGGCCATACGGCTTTATGATAGGTGGGGTCGAAGCCTCCCGTGATGATACGAGGGGCCAGGCACCCGTAAGCGGCGCCTACCTTGTGCGCCCCCGTGGGGAACCACTTCCCGAGCAGTACCAGGATACGGGCGTCGATACCGGTAAGGGATTTAGGCAGTTCGATAAAATTAGGCCCGCCAAAGAGCCCGCCTGTTGACTTCTGCTCGTTTTTCCACGTGAGACGGAACAGGTTCAGGGGATGGAGTTCCCATAATCCGATATTTTTCAGCTTGTCCAGGATACTTCCCGGGATCAGTTCCGGGTTCTGCATCTGGGCAAAGGTGGGCAGGATAATACCCCGGGAACGGTAATGTGCAATCGCTTTCTGTAACACCTCGGGGTTGGTGATTTGGTTGATAATGGGGATCATCTGTATGTTTTATGGTTTTTCGTTAAAATCGGCGTAACTGCTGGCGGATTATCCTTAATGCGTCAACTTCAGCTGTATGGCGCCCTTCATGACAATGCTCATCCAGGCGGCAAAGGTGAAGCGGGCCTCCCGCACGCAGGGGGCAAGGAGTTTCATCTCCATGATGGTGAAATCGTCAGGGCGGAGGACAGCCCTCACCTGACTGGTTTCGTAAATATAATTCCCGCCGGTTAAGGTCAGGGTGCGGATATTTTCCTTTTCCTTATAGATCAGCACCTCCCTGCCGGACTGGCGGTTCAGGAGAAAGCCTGTCTGCTCTTCATTCAGGGATTTAACGGAAAGACATAGTCCTGGTTTTTCCTGAAATGGTTTTCCACTTGACGGACAGAAGGTGGTACAGTTCCCGCATTCATTACAGAGGTCGCGGATATTCATTACCTGGAAACTCTGGTCAACCCTGAATTCAATGTCGTTCACGATGCTGACAGCGCCGTTTTCGTCGACCACTGCCTTTTGCAGGGAATAACAAACCGGGTCGACAGAATAGCTGAAATTGGCCAGGTTCGGGCAAACCGAAACACAAACGTTGCAAATTTCATCGCATTGCAGGCATCTCGAAGCCTCCAGTTTTGCCTCGCCGGCACCCAGTGGGCTAACCACCACGTTGAAATTACGCGCTTCACCGGGTGCGGTTTCCCTGGGATGGATCCCATATTCCCGTATCGATTTCCGGTGCAATAAGGCTGGGATATCCGAAACCCGTCCAGAAATACCCGTTGTGATCACGCCTGAGTATTTCAATCACCTTACCACCTTAAATAATCGTGAG
>CAIYQH010000447.1 GCA_903928285.1 uncultured Bacteroidales bacterium | reverse complement strand
CCCCGCCGCCGTCGGCGAGGTCCGGATCCAGATTCTCGAAACCGTCCGCGACGCGAGCAATCAGGTCAGCCTCGCCGATGCCGACGTCATCGTCGCCGGCGGCCGCGGCATAGGCGGCCCGGCCCAGTTCGGCTTCATCCAGGATCTGGCCGCGGAGTTCAAGGGCGCGGTCGGCGCCTCGCGTGCCGCCGTGGATGCCGGGTTCGTGGAACACGAGAGGCAGGTAGGGCAGACGGGCGTAACCGTCAGACCCAAACTTTACATTGCCTGCGGTATTTCGGGAGCCGTGCAGCATCGCGCCGGGATGGACCAGTCGGCCCAGATCATTTCGATCAATACCGACATCAACGCCCCGATCAACCAGATAGCCGATTACACTGTCATTGGCACTGTGGGCGATGTAATTCCCAGGATGATCAAGTATTACAAGAAAAATTCGAAGTAAAAGAATCATGGAAAATTTCTATACCGACAACCCTCATCTGAAGTTTCACCTGGCCCATCCTTTGATGGCTAAAATTGTGAAGCTGAAAGAGTCTGATTATACCCAGAAAGAGACCTACGACTTCGCCCCGCTCGATTTCGAAGATGCACTCGACAGTTACGACAAGATCATGGAGATCATCGGCGAAATCAGTGGCGGGATCATTGGCCCCAATGCCGAATCGGTCGACAAGGAGGGCCCTCAGCTGATTGCCAACGAGGTAAAGTATGCCCGCGGCACCCAGCAGAATTACGACGCCCTGGTAAAGGCCGGCCTGGTAGGTTTTACCCTTCCCCGCGAATACGAAGGCCTGAACATGCCCCATGTTCCCTATGTGATGTCAGGTGAAATCGTATCCCGCGCCGATGCCGGTTTTGCGAATATCTGGGGGCTGCAGGACTGTGCCGAAACCATCCTCGAATTTGCATCCGATGAGTTGAAGGCCGAATTCCTGCCCCGGTTCCACAAAGGCGCCACGGCAGCGATGGATCTGACAGAACCCGATGCAGGTTCCGACCTCCAGGCGGTACAGCTGAAAGCAACATACGACACACACCGGCACCGCTGGTTGCTCGACGGCGTTAAACGTTTTATTACCAACGGCGATGCCGACATTTCGCTTGTCCTTGCCCGTTCTGAAGAGGGAACCACCGATGCCCGCGGGCTGTCGCTGTTCGTGTATGACCGGAAGGACAAGGCCGTTACCGTGAGGCGTATCGAAAACAAGCTTGGAATCAAAGGATCGCCAACCTGTGAACTGGTATTCCGCCATGCGCCTGCAAAACTGATCGGCGATACCAAGCTGGGGCTGATCAAGTACGTCATGTCGCTGATGAACTCAGCCCGCCTGGGTGTGGGTTCACAGTCGGTAGGTCTTGCCGAGGCTGCTTACCGAGAAGCATACAAATACGCAACAGAGCGCGAGCAATTCGGAAAGGCGATCATCAAGTACCCGGCCGTTTACGAGATGCTTACCAACATGAGGGTAAAGATCGACGGGATGCGGTCGCTGCTTTACGAGACAGCGCGTTATGTCGACCTTTACAAATGTTACAATTTTGCCTTCAGGGAACGTAAACCAGAGGCTGATGAGCGCCAGGAGGCCAAGCAGTACCAGAAGCTTGCCGATATGTTCACCCCGCTCCTGAAGCTCTATACGAGTGAGGCTTGCAACCAGATCGCATACGATGCCATCCAGGTCTTTGGCGGAACCGGCTATATGAAGGACTTCCCGATCGAAAGGATTTACCGCGATGCCCGGATCACCACGATTTATGAAGGCACCTCGCAGCTGCAGGTGGTTGCTGCCATCCGTTACGTAGGGAATGGAGGTTACCTTTCCGTCATGCGCGAAAGGGCCGGATTGCCGGTAAAACGTGAACTGGAATACCTCCGGAGTTCTCTTGAAAAAATGACAGACCAGTTCGCCAAAACCGTCGAGAAGATCAACGAATACAGCGACAACGAATATTTCGATTTCCACTCCCGCAGACTGGTTGAGATGGCCGCCAACATTCTGATTGGTTACCTGTTGCTTTATGATGCCAACCGCAGCGATGACTATACCATGAGTGCCGATATCTTCATCAGGAAGGGCCGCGCCGAGAATGTCGCCGCCGTAAGTTTTATTAACAACTGCCACCCGAAAGAGGTGAACGACTACAAGCTTTAGCCGTTACCTGAAGAAGGAATCCCCGAAATTCACTGTGAGCAGCAGTTTATTGCAGAAATACAGCCGGGTTTATTTCTTATCGTTAATTTGACAGTTCACCTCTGGTTATTAATCACTTCCCTATGGGGAGGGAACTCTGGTTTGACCGAATTCAACTTTATTTTAATGCACCTGGTTCCCCCGAAAAAAAATTAATGCCGGATGTAGTTTGATTAGGAATTTGTATTATTTTTATTTTGAATAAAATCTCAATTTAAGTTGTAAATATGTGCAATTACAAACTTGCAATCAACAAAAACAAAACAATTACTTGTGGTGTCAGTGATGCTGCAGTGCCTATTGACAGTGCGGGATTATGCCTATTTCACAGTGAAGATTTGCCGTGGAAAGCAGAAAATAATTTTAACGATCATTTTAAGAATTTACTGGAAGGTTTTACCAGTAAGTTAGCTGCTGAAAAATGCAAAAGTGTAAAGTTGCCATTCCATGGATTTATCTTGATCAATAGTGATTCCAATAATCCCGGTTCTACTGACTTCCTGATCGAAAATGTTGAAAATAATGATGAAATAGACTTTTCTTATTCTACATTTCATTGTAGCATCCTTTTCCGGGGTTGCAAATTCCGGGAAGGGCTTTTTGAAAATTCGGTATTTAAGGGAAAAACAACATTCAGAGATGTCATTTTTGGAGGAAATGCCTATTTTACAAATGTAACCTTCTGTCATCATGTTCTATTTTATAAATGTGATTTTGAGGATTTTGCATTTTTTGACGGATGTAATTATTCGCTTACCAAAAATGGCCCTTCAAATTTCAGAATTGAGAGCGTAGTTTTTAATGGAGATTCAGATTTTTCCAAGTCGACCTGTTTTCACCATGTGCTCTTTAAAGATGTAATTTTTTTTTTATCAGCCGATTTTGACAATTCCACATTTGAACATGAATTTATGTGGGATGCCGTAGAAGTACGTGATATTGCACATTTTTGCGGTACGAACTTTACTAAACCAACCTCATCTTCAAGCCATTACATGCCAGTTCATTTAACCGGGGTATTAATTGCCGAAAATGGCTCCATTGTATTTCAGGGGAAAAAACCAATGGACGACATGGTCAAAGGTGAAATGTTCTTGTCACTGAATGTCCTTTCAAAGGGAAAGATCCTTTTCAGGGATTTTAATTTTAACCGTATACACAGCAAAACAAGAAAGGAACTTATAGAGCTGGAAAAGAAGGGGATAGTCGAGATTGGCGATGGATGTGAAAAATACGCTTGTACGACCGATATTTTTGAAATCTGGATCAATGAAACAAATCAGAAATTCATACTTGATTTAACAACCGTATTCTGCAACTATTTTGAATTTCAGCAAGGTGTTAACCTGGGTATCCAGATCGTTTCCAGAAATACAGATGTCATCAGGTACTTTTATTTTACTGATGAGAAAATTTCAAGAGAAGAATTTCAGAGAAAGATAAAACAAACGGAAAGGGATTTATGGTACACCTTCGATCATTTAATAAAAACAACATCGATGGTGGTGCCTAAAAACCAGATAGAATTTCGGAATATCCTTTGTGACCTGAGTAATATTTTTATTAAAATCGGAAATACTGTGACAGGCGGGGGTGTCTTTAATTCAGAGGATCTGAACAAAATATTCCGCTCTGTCGCCCCTTTCGGAGAGCAGATCATCACTGCCGACGATATTCAATTGAATAAAATAGTTTTTCTTAATTATGCATATAATAATAATATTCAAATTATGGGAGATGTTATAAACGGGAACAATGTAGTCAATCGTTCCACTGTGGCTGGTTCATTTAACACTAACAATAATCATCATGATGAAGAGATCCTGCGCGCTGTTCAGGCGTTAAGTGATATTATTCAGCATCAACCGGACCCGGAGGCTAAACGGCAATTCCGGGATTTTACTGAGGAACTGTCAAAACCAAAACCTGAAAAAGAAAAACTGAAAGGTTTTTGGAGTTCAATGACCTCCATTTTACCCAATATCCTGACCATCACCAATATTGTTGAGCATATCACAAAATTGTTTTAGCTGTTCCTTTTTCACCTTTATCAAGACAGCAGATTGCGTTCAACGAATACCTTCCTGGCTGCTTAAGACGTTTTCAGAGGAAGCATCCCTTCCTCAGGCGGTTTATGCCGGGTCGCCCCGCTTGGCCTTCCTGTTGTCACCCCTGATGAAGTCACTGGGCATCAAGCTGCAGTATAAAACAGAATTGAGAAGCCTGGCAATGGCGAAATTTTCCCTTTAGACTATTTAAGCAGGGGATAGGGAATACTTTTAAATCTCTGCGAGGAAAATGTTCCTTCCTTTAAGTTCATTTTTAATTTGCTGAAGATTTTCAAGGGTGATCAACCCGGTCACATATTTGAAGTGAGCCGAATTATAGCGTTCACGGATCTCTTCAAAACGGAAAAGGGCGAGTTCATTTTCGTCCGTATACCTCAGGTAAATATTGACAACGCCCCGATTGCTGAACTTAAGCCTTTTCTGCAGTTTCATCTTTTTATATTCATACCGGTAATGGTACCCCCGCGCGGTAATATCTGAAAGCACGGCCGATCCGGTAGGATAGGCCCCGGCTCCCTTCCCGAACATGAACTGTTTGTCATAAAAGGCACCCTTGATAACCACACCGTTAAACTCGTCTTCGACATTGTAAATGTATTTATCAGGCGATACAAACCTTGGCATGACGTAAAGCGACAGCCCGTCATCCAGATTTTTTTTAACCTGCGCCACTAATTTGATCTTCCTGCCTTTTTCGCGGGCGTACTGCATATCCAGGTCATGGATATTGGATATTCCGAAGTTGAACATCTCGCCGGGCGAAACATATATTCCAAAGGCATGCACGGTAATGATCACCAGTTTATTCAGGGCATCGAGCCCGTCAACATCGAGTGCCGGATCCCTTTCCGCAAAGCCGAGATCCTGGGCCTGGCAAAGGGCATCGGCGTAATCAAGCCGCTGGTTGAACATTTTCGACAGGATATAGTTGGAGGATCCGTTGAGAATGCCGGTGACGCTTTGCAGCAAATCGTTATCATAATACTCTTCAAGGTTACGAATAACCGGTATGCTTCCGCAGGCCGAAGCATCGTAAAGTAATCCGACCCCATATTCTTTCTGGATGCTGATAAACTCGGGCAGGTGGGCCGCCAGCATTTTCTTGTTGCCGGATACCACGCTTTTCCCCATTTTCAATGCGGATTTTACAATCTGGTAAGCAGCGTCGGCATCATCAATAAGTTCAACCACGAGGTTTATCTGAGGATCATTCAGGATATCGTCAGGATCAAAGGTGAATATTTCAGGAGACAACTTTCGTTGTTTGTTCCTGTTTTTAATGCAGATTTTTGAAATAACGGCATGGGTGGCAGGACTTTGTTGCAGAACATCGTAAAGTCCGATCGCAACGACGCCAAAGCCGAATAACCCGATGTTAAGTGGCTGATTCATGTTTATTGGTTTTATTAAATTGATGAATTTTGGTTGTTAATTGTTTATGTTCGATCAGAAAGCCGTCGTGCCCGTAGGCGGAATGAATTTCATGATATAAACTGCACGGAATATGCCTGGCTATCGCTTGCATTTCAGCCGGAGGGAAAAGGATATCGGAGGAGATACCCACGGCGAGGGTCTTTGCACGTATCCGCCCAAGCGCCAGTTGAACGCTTTCCCTTTCTCTTGCCACGTTGTGCGTGTCCATGGCCCGCGTAAGCAGGTGGTACGACCAGGCATTAAACCGCTTCACCAGCTTATCGCCCTGGTAATCCTGGTAGGAGGAGGCTTTGAACCTTCCCGTTTTATTTACGTCGCTTTCCTGCTGTGATTCATTGTAGGTTTGACCATTGCGGTAACTCAGCAATGCGATCGCCCTGGCCGCCTTAAGCCCTGATATTCCCGCGCCGGTCCAGCCTTCATAATAGGTGCAATCGGCTTCGATGGACATCCGCTGCGACTGGTTCAGGGCAATGGCCCAGGGTGAGAGAACGGCACAGGTTGCCAGCAGGATGAGGTTTTTGAACAGGTCGGGCCGCCTGATGGCCCATTCCATGGCCTGGTGCCCCCCCAGCGAGCCCCCGATCAGGGTGTCGATCGCCTGAATACCAAGATGCTTCCTGAGTAATTCGTGCGCCGAAACCATATCGCGTATGGTGATTTTTGGAAATTCGCGGTACCACGGCCTGCCTGTTGCCGGGTTAGGCGAAAGCGGACCGGTGGTTCCGTAACATGATCCAAGGATGTTGGCGCAAACAATGAAATGGATGCCGGGATCATATACCTTCCCCTGGCCCACCAGTCCGGGCCACCATTCGATGGGATCGGAATTGGCCGTAAGGGCATGGCATATCCATACTACATTGTCTTTCTGTTCATTCAGCCGGCCATAGGTATGATAACCGATCGTGATTTCAGGTAAAATACCGCCCAGCTCAAGCAGGAATGGAACCGGCGAGGTATAGGTATTGCGTGATTCAGACATGGCTTGCGGTATTGATGGTTCCGGGGAACTGTGAAGCATGAATTGTTACAACCCTGGCAAGCCTGGAATAATCATGGTGGTTTTTAAGATTGGAGCCACCGAATTTTACTACGATGAATTTTTTCATGCGGATATTCAATAAATGAGGGGAAATAATTGATGCGCTGTTCCGGAGAACCCGGATAACCTTCAGGTAATGGTTAATGATCCATTACCCTTAATCCCGCATTCGCATGGAAAGATGGGGCATGACAGTTGAAATCTGCCGGGAAATGGAAGAACTGCTGTTTCCCGGCAAGGCATTGCATGCCCGGGATAACTGAAACAAACAAACTGTTTTCATGACGTCAAGGCGTTTAGTTTATAATTCCCTTTCCGGAAAGTCCGGAAACCGGGGTAGGTATTAGCACCTTGCTTTTTACACGTAGGTTGCTAGAGTTTCACAGAGCCTAATCTCTCCACTCTTCTGTATAAATCAAACACCCTTTAAAGAGGAAGGATGCAATGATTTTGCTTTTGCAAAGATAAAAAAAATCCTTTTTTACAATAACAAAAAAATATTTATACTTTTGCCGCTCAAATAACGAATCAATGAAACACAATCTTCCGCACCTGCATTCCACAGTTACCCGCACCATGATGTGCTGGGAAAGGTGCTGCTGTTGCTGTCATTTATGGCGTAAGGGTGTTACGATATATTGTTGTTCGAGATAAAAACAACTTATTAAATCAGGAAGCCCTTTTGCCAATGCAGGAGGGCTTTTTTATTG
>CAIYQH010000446.1 GCA_903928285.1 uncultured Bacteroidales bacterium | reverse complement strand
TTTAAGCCAGCCATTTGTACCCACTCAGGCTCCCGTTGCAAGGCGCTTATATTGCCTTCAACAAATTATTCCCCCCATTTGTCGATTCTGTTAAATCCCATCGTATCTTTGCCCCTGCATCAAGAACCCTTCAGTGGGTACCAACCGAGTTACGAACGCCACGGTGGTAAAACGATGTGGATCGTAAGGATCAAAAGGGTTCGTTTTTTTATTTCCCCCCTTCCCCTTCAATTTCCGCTTGTTTTCTGATGCGATAATGTTTAACCAGTTAAACTTATATCGTATGGAAACAGAAAAATCAAATTCAAAGAATGCCAGGCCGGAAATTAGTCTTGAAAGACTTACGGAATATTACATGAAAAACCGGTATCACGATTTTGATATGAAAACCGACATCAGGATAAACACGATCGATGAACACATGGAACGTCGTTTGGAAATGCTGAAATACAACACGTACGCCTTCCTCACTGCTTCGAACCCGATAGGGGAAATTTTATTCCCTGAAGAGAACTTACGGCGTTACCGGCAGCTCCAATCCGATATGTCTGGTTATGAAACGCATGGAGGAGAGGTGAGGGGTGATGACGACAATTGCCCGGCCTCTCCGGGGTTGTTTATTCTCGGAATTTCAAAGGAGAAGGTGTTGGAATATGCCGTTAAATATGGACAGGCGGCATTTCTTTTTGGAGAAAAAGGAAGCCCTGCCTCCCTGGTGTTTTGCCCGCTATCGCCATTTGCCCGGGAACAGGTGCTCTGCGACAATTTTAATAAAAGAGTCGGTACCAGTCCGGAGTATGCCAGACACCTGAAGGAAATGTTTGATGGCCCCGTTATCGTTATTCCGGGCCCGGGCAGCGGATTGCAGCAAAGGAAATAATTTTGTGCCATGCATCCCGGATGTTACATTCATTGATAGGAATGAAAGGCAATCAGCCTGCTTCAAATTATAATTCAACGGTTGTCATTCCTTTATGTAATGTATGTTTGCCTGATGAGTGGGTGTTGAAAGGGGAGCTCCTGCGGCTGCAGGATAGGGATTCGGATGGTTTATCAGATCGTCCGTATGCCATTTCAATGAAAAGATCATGATTAACTATGGCAGCGCCTGACAGACATTCTCCTCGAAAATTTTCCAGCTTTTTTTAAAATATTTCATAATCAGCCAACGTTAAAAAGCAATAGATACCTTTCAACCGGAATGTAATCCAATAGTCAGATCAACCTTTTTTCATCGTCACGGTGGCCATGAAAACGATTACCAGGGTTTCATTATTTGTTTTGATCCTTTTCTCCTGTGTCAATGCATTTCCCCAGTATTGCAACACGGACCGATTTACCGAAAAACCTGTATTCACCGGGAATGAGATCGATTCTTCGATGAACGTGGTCTATGGGGCGGCTGCCGACTGGCAGAGGATCAACGAGGAACTTAAGTTCAATGTCTATTACCCGAAGGTTACCCTCGACACCCTGCAGGTCAGGCCATTCGTTATGCTGATGCATGGGGGGAGCTTTTTGACGGGCAGCCTGGATGAACTGAATTTTTTTTGCAGGGAATTTGCCATGCGGGGATATGTAGCTGCCACGATTGAGTACAGGGTTGGCTGGGATTACCTGCCCGATTGCAACGGGGATACGGTTACCCTGGCAAACGCCGTGTACCGGGCCATGCAGGACTGTCACGCGGCATTAAGGTACTTCGTGGCAAATTTCCAGTCGTACCGGATCGATACGGCAACCATGTTCATCGGTGGGGAGAGCGCAGGGGCTTACGCCACCGTCGATCTCGCGTTTGTCAGCCAGCAGGAGATCAACGGCCTCTACCCCTGGTGCCAGCCATTGCTGGGCAACCTCAATGCCTCGGGGAATACCCTTACCAATTCCTTCACCGTCAAGGGGCTGTTCCATAACTGGGGAAGCATCATTAACCTTGGGTTCCTCACGCCCGGGGATGCCGTTCCGATGGTCGCCTTTGCCGGGGCACAGGACACCATCTCGCATATCGATTCGGGCTATTACCAGAACTGCAGCAATTACCCGATGGACTGGGGTACGAGGTCAATCTACAACAGGCTGGTCTCCTTTGGCGTATGCGCTGACCTGACGGTTAAGGAGGATGGCGGCCACGGCGTTTATAACCATACCCCCGGCCAGAAATTATTCAGGATCGGGCGGGCCTGTTGTTTTTTCAAAAGCCTGTTTTGTCACGATTGCGTCACCTGGTATTCTACCGACAGTGTAGCGCCGGCTTGCTCCGACAAATACCTGAACACTGCCGTTGATAATCGTGGCACAAATCCGTTGATTGAAATTTCCCCGAACCCGGCAGGTTCACATGTGATGATCCGAACAAGGGATCCTGAATTGGCCGGTTCCCCTGTCACGATCTTCGATTCTGCAGGCCGGGTTATCCAAGGATCCCGGCTGGATGGCTTGTTTGCCACCCTGGATACCTCAAACCTGGCTGAAGGCGTTTATTTTATACTGGTAAATCATCTTGCAGGGACAAAGCTCATTATTACAAGACATTAGCGGCTGGGTCCGCTTCACCGGATTCCCGGGAGGTGCCGGGTTTTCTGAAAGTCTTCCCCTGGTTTGATTACCTGCATTGGAATGGGTTATCGCAGATTTCGTTGTGAAGCTGGTTGAATTTCAAAAACAGGGATAAAATTTAACCGCCATGACATAATGAAGGCAAAAAAACACGAAGCGAATCATGTTGCCCTTTGCAAGAAATATTTTTCCCGTACAAAGACAATTCGGGTAATATATATATATATATATCCTTTACTGAATGAAATCCAACGAGTTAACCCGGTTGTTAAGACGGGATGGCTGGTTTGTTTACAGGAAATCAGGGAGCCATATGATCATGCGCCATCCTGAAAAGTAGGGT
>CAIYQH010000445.1 GCA_903928285.1 uncultured Bacteroidales bacterium | reverse complement strand
GTAACTACTTATGAAAATGGCATTTTTGTGGTAAATGAGGGAAATTACAATTGGGGAAATGCCTCGGTAACCTTTATAGAGAACAAGACGAATACCCTGGTCCAGGATATTTTCAGGAAATCAAACAGCCGTGGCCTGGGCGATGTTGCCGAATCGATGAAAATCGATAATAACCTGGGCTACCTGCTGATCAACAACTCCAACAGGATAGAGGTAGTATCCCTGAAAGATTTTAAATCGGTTAAAACGATCATGGGGCTTGATTCCCCTCGTTTCCTTGAAATAGTCGATTCCACCAAAGCCTATGTAACCAATCTCCAGAAGGACATCTCGATCATAGACCTTCAGAACAATGTTGTTTCCGGCACCATTAAAACCAACGGCTGGACTGAAAATATGGTCCGCTATGATCATTTTATGCTGGTAACCTCCATTGGCACCTTCAGTGACCCGAGTTCCCAGAGAAGGGCCCAGGTACTTGTCATCGACACACACCTCGATGCCATCGTCGACAGCATCCAGACCGGGAAAGAACCAATCGGGATCGTGATCGATAAAAAGCAGAAAGTATGGGTGCTTTGCACCGGAGGGTATGATAACTACGAAGCTCCTTCGCTCCTGCGGATCAATCCTGAATTGCGGATGGTGGAGAAGACCTTTATCTTTTCAAACCCGGACGAGGTACCCAGCAGGTTATGTATTAACACGGCCGGCGATACCATGTATTTCCTCCGCAATGGTGTTTGCCAGATGCCGGTTGCCTCAACTGCGCTTCCTGATTTACCGGTCATCAGTGCGGAAGGACGTCTCTTTTATGGTCTTGCTGTGCATCCCAATACAGGCCACATCTATGTCAGCGATGCCAAAGATTATGTGCAGAACGGTACGGTTTACCAATACAATCCGTCAGGTACCCTGATCAGGCAATATACCGCCGGCCGCATCCCGGGTGCCTTCTGCTTTACCAAAACAAGTACCAAGTAGTTTTCTTCTCCTTGTTTAAAGGCTTTCAGTGACGCGGAGTGCTTCCAAGAATGTCACCAAAAATTTCTGAAAATTCGCTTAAGATCATGGCAGTGGCGCCCCATATGATGTTTTTGCCGATACAGTATGCAGGTGCATCGATCGTCATGCCATTCCTGATCTTCATCTGCTTCATCCTGATATTGCCGGGATCAAGCAACTCGCCGAGTTCAATCTCTATGATCGCAGCCACCTCTTTTGGATCGGCTCTGAATTCAGGCTGGAAGCGTTGGTAACTTACCACCGGGGTAACCATAAAATTGCTGGGGGGAATGTACAATCCGGTAAGTTGCCCGATAATTCGGATATTCACAGGGTCTATCCCGATCTCCTCCCGCGCCTCGCGCAAGGCAGTATCCATAAGGTTCTGATCGCTTCCTTCCTGTTTCCCGCCCGGGAAACTGATCTGTCCGCTGTGAACGCCCGGGTATTCGGGCCGCAGCATAAGAACGAGGCAGATACGCTCATTTTTCGGGTATAACAGTAAAAGGACGGCGCTTTGAACGGCTTTTGTTTCAGGCGTTAGTTTTATCAGTTCCCGC
>CAIYQH010000444.1 GCA_903928285.1 uncultured Bacteroidales bacterium | reverse complement strand
GTGGATATCCCTTGAAGAAAAAAATTGCCTCAGGGAGCTTCTGTTATCCCTGGAGGCATATGAACAGATCGGTAAAGAACTATTCCAGATTGTAGTCAAATCGGCAAAAATAACTCCATTCCTCAAAGACGGGGAATACCTATACAACCTTGAAATCGAGTATGAACGGACATATCAAAACTCTTTCTTTTCGGTTCATGTTCCGGAAAGCTCGGCTAACCCGGTCATTCTTCCCCAGCCACTGACCTGGGATAATATGGAGGTCAGCTTTGATGACATGGAAATAACATTTGACCAGATAGAATACTAATTATGGCAAGACAAGAAATAAATCTCGGGATTGTCCCGGGAGATAAAAAGGGTGACAAACTCCGGGTGGGCGGCAGGAAAATCAATGAAAATTTCATTGAATTGTACAACAATGTCTCTGCCGGTCAGTCTTCACCCGTTATTGCGGGAAAACATGTTATTACCGAGGATGAAAGCAACCGTCTGGCAGAAATCCATGTGATCATCCCGGCACCTGGATCCGGGAAGATCATTGACCTGATTTCACTTATTGCCCGGATCACTCCAACTCCGCCTCCTGTTGGAGGGTTGAACATTTATCCAAACCAGATGTTGAATGTCACAACGGATGGTGATACTGAAACGCAGGATTGGGGATACTTTCCGGCGTTATTTCTCATGTCTCAGTCGGTAGAAATTCAGCGAATGACGACTGTATTTTCGACACAGCTGTTTACCGACACCCCGGTTTATGTCTGTCTTTCGGGTGGTGAGAACCCCAAATCCGGAAGCGCACAAATCGAGCTGTTCTTTCTTTACCGGATCATTGACCCGGCAGCTTCTGGAACCCCTGGTGGCGGTGGTGGAAGCTCAGCGCCTCAGGTTGTGCAGTCATTTGTCAACCAGAGCGAGATCACAGTCGTTCATAACCTTCAAAAGTACCCCACGGTTGTAGTCGTAGATACCACCGGCCGGGAACTGATCTCTGAGATTACCCATGAATCGACAGACCAGATGGTGATCCGGCTTAACCCGGCAGCAAGCGGGAAAATAATTTACAGTTAACCCTTTTACAAACCTTAACATTACAACCATGGCAAAAAAAGTATTGGTCCCGTTGGACTTCAATAAAAACGAATTACAGAACGCTGTAATTCAAAACCTGGCATCGGCCCCGGCAAGCCCGATCAAAGGCCAGAAATATTTCGACACGACCGACAACATTGAAAAGTACTGGAATGGTACTGCCTGGGTGAAATCGGTCGATCCCAGTGCCATTGATCATAACTCGCTGGTCAACCGGGGCACAAACACACATGCCGCGATTGATACCCATCTTGCATCGACCTCCAACCCTCATGCCACAACCAAGTCACAGGTAGGGTTGACCAATGTTGATGATATCAAGCAGATGCCTTTGGCATACCTTGATGTTGATGGCAACCTGGCGGCCAATTCAGATGTGAAAGTGGCCAGTCAAAAGGCAACCAAGACCTATGTTGATGGTCAGGTGGCAGCTATCCAGGGACAAATCACCGCCGGCATGGTTTACAAAGGCACCTTCGATGGAAGCCAGACCATTGCAGCGCAGGGGATCACGACCATTCAAAAAGGATGGTTCTGGAAAGTAACTGTTGCCGGCACGACTTCCGGGGTGAGTACACCATCCGGTGCCGGCGTGAGTGTGGGTGATATGGTCATTGCAAACGTTACAAAAGCTTCTGCCATTGTCGCCGCCGATTTCGACGGAGTTGACAACACCGAATCTTCTGACCTGGTAAAACTTGCAGCAGTTCAGACGCTGACCAACAAATCCATCGATGCTGATAACAATACGATCAGCAACCTGGAAACCGACAATTTCAAGGCCGGTGTCATTGATACTGATGGTTCTCTGACTGCAAACAGTGATACCAGGCTGGCAACCCAGAAGGCCACCAAGACCTATGTTGACGGTAAAACCACCGGTCGCACCAAGAAATATGTGGGTGCCATTACCGGTGTCGCGACCCAGACCATTGCTGCCGCTACCCACGGTTGCACGGCCGACATGGTTGTGGCGGTTTATGAAACCATCTCCACCACCCGTTATTCCGTTGAAGTGGACATCAACGTAAACGCTGCCGGTGATGTTACCTGGACTTCTGCAACTGCAATTACCGGCCAGATCGTTATTGTCGGGTAACCTGAATAACCTAAAGAGTTTCTATGCCTTCATTTAAGTCCAATCTGGACATCCAACAAAATCAACTGTTAAACGCTGTCCTGCATAATCTACCGGATTTACCCCAAAATCCGGTAGAAGGACAGTTGTATTATAATTCCGGGAAGTTCACAGCCTATCTGTGGAATGGCAGTTATTGGGTTCCCTGGGGAGAATCCGGAGGTGGCGGCCAGGTTCAGCAGGTAAAACAGTACATGCTGAATATTCCGAATCCTTCGAGCAAATCTGCAATGGTTTTCGTGAGGTTATATGAGGATCAGACCGTGGTAAGGATTGATTCTCATTTCAGCAACGAATCGAGAGTGGATTTCAATATTGAGTGCAGAACTAGTGTCAATGATCAGGGACTTCTTTTAACTCAACGGCCTATGCTGGCCGCATATACTGGAACAGAAACAACTGTCTTTTCCTTCTCAGCTCTGTCAAAAGACAACTGGCTTTATTTCAGTCTGGCTGATGCTAATGGAGCAATCGAAATTCCTGCGAATGGTGATGAAGCAGCAACTCCTATTGAAGGTCAGCCGACAGAGGCTCCGGTAGATGGTGAGATACTGGGATTGCTGACGATAACTATAACCTGTGTGATTTCATGAAACAAGAGGAATGAAAACAATGATCGCTTAACTGAAAAACGGATGATTTTTGAGTTTTTCTGCGGTCTCAATCTTTGTGACCCGTATGTATGTGAGGAATGATGTTGTAGTTCTGTGGCCAGTGATTTGCATAATATCCCGCATCGGAATTCCTGCTAGGTATGCATTGGTGGCAAATGATCTCCGCGCCGTATGCGTTCTGATCTCAAGCCATTTGGTGTAATTACCGGTGCCAAGCTTCTTTTCTTGAGCCTTCTGGCCTATCCATCGCAAGGAATCATTTGTTTTTTGGTTTGAAGGAATATAAATTGATTCATATTTATCCAGAATTTCTTTCACCAATGGCTTTACCGGTATAATGACCGGCTCGTTTGTTTTCTGTGTCCGGACATACAGTTTCCCATCCTGAATTTTGTCTTTGGTGACTTTTGGCCAGTCCGAATGCCTTAACCCGGTGTAACAGTTCAGCACAAATATGTCACGGATCCTGCGATATCCGGGGAACTCGATCTCCATTTCATAAAGCGTTTTGATTTCCGCTTCATTCAGGAAAATCGTATCCGCATCCTCTTTGATTGCTTTGAAATCCCTTTTCTGATGGTCACGGTTTGTGGTAAGGTTATCCTGATTCGCTTCATTCATCAGCCGTTTGATCCGCTTGATATGGCTGCCGATGGTATTTGGTTTGTAGGTTTTTGCCTTCAGATAATCTGTAAACTTGATATAGAAATCTTTTCCGATGGTATCGAAGTCAATCCTGAATGAATGCTTTTTCTCGAACTCTTCAAGATGGTTTTTAAGGCCACTATAATGATCAAGGTGCTCTTTCGTGATCTTGTTCTTGTAACGCTCCTTAAAGATGTCGAAGTAAGTGTAGAGCGTTACTTTGGGGACTACGCTTGCCTTTTTTCTTCCGGTAAACACCTTGAAGGCGTCATTCATCTCTTCTGACTTTCGGCTTACTTCTTCCTCGGAAAGCTTGATTCCTTTGGGGAAAAGCTCGTCATATTTATCCAGAAAAAAGTTGACAGTTTCTCTGAGCCTTTTATTCTCGTCTGCAAAATCTTTAACAGGTTTTATTTTCTGCGCTTCCTGGTCCCACTTTGCAACAGGCACATGAACTCCGCTAGAAAGTCGCAAACGCTTATGATTAAAGGTGAATGATATAAGTAACAGGGCTTTGCCGTTTTTCTCTTTGTCCGGATAGAAGATTACAGAGGCCATAATTTGTACTGAATAATTTTGTCAGTTCAAAGGTACGAACTGTCAACTTCTTGTACAAATTTGTCAGTAAAAGTTATTAACCGACGGTAAACGCTTGTAAAGGTTATTTAATATTATGTAGGAAAGACGGGCGTTACAAAGGTATTGACCTGATTTTCAATTTGCCATATATGACCCCTTCGGAGATCCATCATCTTTTGTACGACGGGTGGACCGACCGGTCACCCATCAGGCTTAATTCGCAGATAAGTGACGAGACGATGGACCAGGTTCCGTTTTTCCGGATGGCCGAAGTACTGCT
>CAIYQH010000443.1 GCA_903928285.1 uncultured Bacteroidales bacterium | reverse complement strand
CGATCAACGGAACCAATTGGACCACCCTTAACTCAGGTACCCAGGCACACCTGTATGGTGTTTGTTTTACCGACAGCAACACAGGCTATGCTGTTGGCGATAATGGTACCATCCTCAAGACCACCGATGGTGGAAACTGGACGAGCCAAAATGCCAATGCAGGATATACCTGCCTCTTTACAGTTCATTTCCTGGATGAAAATACAGGTTATGCGGCGGGTATCGCCGGCAGGATATTTTCCACCTCCGATGGCGGCAACACATGGACCCAGCTTTACTCCGGCACCCGGAACCACCTCTTTTCCATACGATTTACCAATGCCAATACCGGGTATGCCCTCGGCAACTCGGGGACAATCCTCAAAACGAGTGACGGTGGCGGGGTGGGAATCCATGAAACCGCTCCTTTGGCAGGGCATCTCAGGCTATACCCGAACCCGGCCCGGGATAAGTTTACGGTTGAATCTGCATCCGGTATGGGCGAGTCATATCTTACGGTTACCGACGTACGCGGCAGGCAGGTTTTTGAGGGTAAGTCCCTCCAAAACAAAACAGAGATCGACCTTGGAAAACAACCTGCCGGCCTCTATTTTATCCGGCTTTGGAATGAAACTTCCACTGCCGTTGGTAAAATTATCAAGGATTGAGGGTCAGTTATAATATCCCCTGCGCTGGGAATCCTCCAGGTAAAACAACACGAATATCTTCTGTTCCGTTTCAATGGAGTGGGCGGCAGGCATCTTTCGCTGGTACAGGTCGTTGTAATATAGCTGGGCTTCGCAGCCCACACTGATATTCTTATACAGCCTTACGGTGACCCTTGGCTTGAGGATCTGCACGAAGTTGTTCCCGTTGGTGCCGATATAGGTACGCATCCAGTAAAAATAATATCGCAGGGTTGCCGTGGCATATTTCCCGAGATTGGCCGTCGCTTCCACCTTGCTCTCCAGTCCTCCTACAAAATTATAATCCCTTACCTGGGTGGTATCGATCACGAACCGGGTGCTGTTGCCGCCAAATGGCACCACCGCTAAATGTATGCTGGTATAAAGGTTGCTGACCTTGCTTAACGGCAGTTTGGCAATCACGCCGGCACCAAACCCGATGGTGCCTAACTCAAAGTTTTTATTATCCCAGTAATCCATATATTGAAATCCCCCCACGAGTAGCGCCATTTTTCCCACCTGCACGTTTTTGCCCATTAAGATTCCGTAACCCAGGATATTATCCAGGTATTTCCTGCCGACTCCCGGGTTGATATCGACCCTGAGCTTGAAAAAATCAAACGGTTTACGGTTACGGAGTTCAAAAGGATTGCCGTAATCGAACTGTGCGTTGAACATCGCGCTCAGACTCCCGGGTCCGAAAACATTATAAGGCGAATTATTGACCATGCGGAACCCTGCATAGAGCGAGATATTGGTAGGCTCCTTCTCATAAACCTCTTTATTGGTAATCCGGAAGCTTTTTCCCTGGATCAGGCGGTTAAAACCTCTCATGGGATTGATCAACCCTGCGGCTATTTCACGGAAGACCCGGTTCCCGCCACGGGTACGGTCATCCAGCACATTTGAACTTAACCGGTAGAGGATCTCCCCGATAAATGAGCCATTCACCGGCGTATAGATAATGTCATTATAGGATGGCCGGGTGTTTTCACCGAAATATTCCCACAACAGGCTCCCTCCCACTGCCAGACCGAACGACTGGTAGTAATTATAACCATTCGACCTGCCTGCATTATAAGTCAGGGTCCCTGAATAGGGATGACCGATGAAGTTGATGCCGAAACGATCATTATCCCATTCCCAGCCATACCTGATGTTGTATTTCCAGGTATTGATCCCGGTACGCGCATAGGGGGCGTTGATCAGGAAACGGTCCATCGTCCAGGTTAATGTGACAGTTCCCAGCACCTCTGCAGCCGGGATCCAGAACGGATATCGTTTATTGTATTCCGGGTCGTCATCGAGCAAGTTGCCATATTTGTTCTGCGTTGTGGTATCGATGAGGGCGCTTTTCCTGGGTTCATTGCCCATTGAATCGGAAAGCAGTTTTACCTTGGTCTCGTCAATTTTCCTGATCTGGTTTTCACGCGTGCCTTTACCGGGCACAATGGTGTCATTTGGCGCCACCTTTTTCCGGGTCTGAACAGGCACAGTCTGTGCAGATAAACAGGATACGGATAATACCAGTACGAGCAATACCAGGTTGTTTTTCATCTTCATCGGCATTTGTCAATGTTCATTAAGGTATCGATTAATAAATTTCTCCTGTATCTGGAATTCATCGAATTCTCAGGATATCATTACCCTGCGGGCTTATTTAGTGAGCCTGAAGGTGATCCCGGCGGAGACATATGCCAGGTTATACCCGCACTCGGCATTGATGCCGATGATATTGTTAAAGAAGTAAGTCACCCCCGCGAAAGCGGCCGGCAGGATGGTAAGATGTGACGACTTTTGGCCGTTATCGTAGCCGTCGTTATCAAACATGCACAACAGAGGTCCCGCGCCAATGCCCGCATAGGTGTCGAACCCCGGAAGGCCCCAGCCATAGTGGTAAGCGCCCCTGACGATAACCACTATATTCGACCACCTGTATTTGTAAAGGTGGTTGTCAGTCGTATAATCCCGGCTGAAAAAGGAGACCCCGATCTGCCCGCCGAGGCTGATCGTTCCGGGCCCGGCCTGCCAGATATTCTGGTCATAATTGTCCACAGCCACTGCTCCGGAACCGGAACATCCATAAAACGGGATCGCGGCGCCAGCGCCAAACCTGAATACGCCACTCCCCGGGCTTCCGGGGTTGACAGGGCCATCGCCGCAAAAGGATGGAAGCGGGTTTACTGCCAGCATCAATCCCAGCAGAAATAATTTTATGAGGCTTTTCATCCTGCAAAGATGAGGTGCCGACGGCCACAAAATGTTACATAACAATGGAATAATGTTGTATGATTCACACATGTTCCCATTATAGCAGGCCTGCTGTCCACGGGCTGAAGCCTGAGGCAATTGATCCATCCAACCCATGACAGATCGCATGGCCACGGAAAAGAATTACCCGGGGTTGAAGCGCAGATTTTTACTAAATTGCGATAAAATCATCCATCGTGAGAAATTATGTGATCAGCTGGCTTTTTATCCTTCTGCCCGCCCTGGGACCTTATTCCCATGTTTCAGCCCAATCATGGGAATTTATTAAGGAAAAGAACGGCATCAGGATATACACCTGCAAACAGGAAGGAGAAAACCTGAAATCCTACAAGGGGGTTACCGATATCAAGGCGCCGGCCGAAAAGGTGTTTACCATGATCGAGGATGTCAATAATACCGAATGGTGGGATAAGAACCTTACCCAGATCAGGGTACTTCGTTATGAAAAAAACAAGCGTGCGCAATATTACCTGGTGTATGATCTTCCATGGCCCGTTGCTGACCGCGACCTGTGCGTGGATGTTGCAGTTACATACGACCCGCTGACGGGTTCAGGAAAAATAATGGCGACTCCCATGTCGGGGGTTATTCCGGAGCAAAGTGATAAGATCCGCATCAGGAACTACCGGCAAACCTGGACTGTAACTGCCGTTGGCAGGGAAAGTTGTCACGTCGAACTCGAAGGATATGTCGACCCGGCCGGGAGCATCCCCGACTGGGTCTCCAATATGCTGATCACCGATTCGCCTGTGAAGGTGATCAACAGCGTTAAAACCAGGATGGAAAAATAGTATCGGAATTGCAGTCAAATTGATATCCTTGCATAATGAATATGGCAAAATAGTGACAATTGAAAATGATTGAATAAAAAATAAGTTTAATTTTAGGCCCCGGTGATCAGGGTGGATACAGATCAGCCAAGCCAGCCGGAAATATGGAGGAATATCCGGCAGGAAATCTCGAAGGCATGATAATGATGTTCAGCTGTTACAACCTGCAGAGATGAATTTTTGACAGAAGAAAGAAATAACGGGTAACGGAGGATCATCATGCAGGGTAGCAGCAATTCATCATCTGGAAACTTGCGGACGCGGGCAAACGGGATAATTCAGCGTCATACATCCCCTTCAAAAGGGGGTTCTGACGAGGCAGAAGTGGTAAGCCTGGTGCAGGAATTACTGGAGCAGCAGACATTACTGGAGCAGGAAATTGACGACCTGCGTCACTTATGGGCGCAGGCTGAGGTTGCCAATGATAAATTCACAGGCATCTACGACTTTTCGCCGACAGGTTATTTTATCCTTTCCCGTGATGGTAAGATTATCGAGTTAAATAACGGGGGCGCCAGAATGGTTGGCCGCAGCCGCCTTCAACTGCAGCATATCCCCCTTGCCCGTTTTGTATCGGAGGATACCCGTCCCTTTTTTAATCTCTTCCTCGAAACTATATTTAACAGCAACACCAGGGAATCATGCGAGCTGACCCTGTCGTCGGGCGATATGGGCCCTGTTTTTGTTCATCTGACCGGTATCATCTCCGGAGGCAGGGATCAGTGCCTTGTTACGGCTATTGACATTACAGGTCGTAAAAGGGCCGAGGAGGCTTTACTGGAACACGAGGAAAAACTCCGGGACATCACCTTCAGCATGACCGAATGGGTTTGGGAGGTCGATCTGAATGGCGTCTATACCTATAGTTCTCAGAAGGGGTTTGACCTTTTTGGCTCTTTCAGGGAAGACATCATCGGCAAGACCCCCTTTGATTTCATGCCTCCCGGGGAAGCGGTGAGGCTTTCGGGGGTATTTGCGGAGATTATGCAAAACAAAGCGCCGATAAAGGACCTTGAAAACTGGAACATAAACCGCGATGGCGAGCTGATCTGCCTGCTGACCAATGGCGTGCCGATTCTCGACAAACAGGGAAACCTGAAAGGTTACAGGGGTGTTGACAAGGACATCACCGAGCGGAAAAAAGCAGAACAATTGTTGCGCGAAAGCGAGGAAAGATACAGGATCATTACCGACCAGTCGCCCATCGCTATCGAATTTTATGATCATGAAGGGAGGCTGGCGAGTATGAACCAGGCTTGTCTCGAACTGTTCGGTATCGCCGGTACGGGTGAGGTCAGCAGATTTTCACTCTTTGATGACCCGAACATCTCCGACAAAAACAAACAAGATCTGAAGCTGGGCGTTAGTATTCATTACCAGACTGTATTTGACTTCGACAAGGTAAGGGAATTAAATATATTTCATACAACCAAAAATGGCCAGGTTTGGCTTGACGTTGCTGTTACCGTTACATTCAACAACGATTCGACGTTAAACGGTTACCTGGTGCAGATACAGGATATCACCGACCGCATAAGATCAAAGGAACTGCAGGAACAAACCCGTCAGAACTATGAAACCTTCTTCGACACGATCGGCGAATTTCTCTTTGTACTCGACGAACAGGGCAACATTATTTATAACAACAATACAGTTGTTGAACGTCTTGGGTATACCCGCGAAGAGTTGTACGGAAAACCGGTGCTGATGGTTCATCCTGAAGCACGACGTAACGAAGCCGCCGCCATTGTACATGCGATGTTGCACGGAGTGGCAACCTTATGCCCGGTACCTGTTTTGACAAAATCGGGTTTCCTGATCCCTGTGGAAACCAGGGTATCTCATGGGATATGGGACGGGAAACCTGCCATTTTCGGCGTTTCAAAAGATATTTCAAAACTGGTCCTTTCTGAAGAGAAATTTTCGAAATTATTCCAGCTCAATCCGCTGGCCTGCGGGTTAAGCGACATGATAACCGGTGAATATGTCGAGGTCAACGATGCCTTTTACACCCTCTTCGGATATACCAAACAGGAGGTTATCGGTAAAACCGCGGCCGGCCTGGGGATATTAGCCATACAGTCCAAAGAGGAGTTACTAAGGATGGCCGACAGCAATGGAGGGATCCGCAATCTAGTGGCCGACCTTAAAACAAGGAACGGTACCATCCTCCATACCGAGTTGTCGTCGGACAATATTTATATCCAGGATAAGCAATACCGCTTTACCATCGTGCATGATATCACAGAACGGAAAAAGGCCCAAGATGCCCTGTTGGAAAGCGAAGAGAAATACAGAACCCTGATTCAATACTCGGGCGACCCGATCTTCAGTTTTAGTCCGGATGAAACCTACAGATTTGTAAACGAAGCATTTGCCAGGGTTTTCGGCTTCAAACCTGAAGAGTTGACAGGAAAATCGCCTCATGACCTTTTTTCGTATGAAGATGCAGAAAAACGGTTGATCGCCGTTCGGAAGACGTTTCAGACCGGCAAGAGCGGGGAAGTAGAGGTAACGGTGACCACCCTGACCGGGGAGGTTCGCTACTTTTTAACCCTGCTTGATCCTTTAAAAAACGACAGGGACGAGGTACTTTTCGTGACCTGTATTTCAAAGGATATCACGGAGAGGAAACGGGCAGAGATCGCAATCAGGGAAAGCGAGGAGAAATTCAGGCTGATCGCCCAGAATACAAGCGACGCGATTGCAGTTTTCGATATGAATATGAAGCTGACCTATGTGAGCCCCTCCATCGAGAAGATCAGGGGCTACACCGCTGAAGAGGCCATGCTTCAATCCATTGACCAGATCCTGACTCCTGAATCCTTTCAAAAAGTACAGGAGGTGATCGCGGTCAATCTCCCTGCCGAGATGTCGGGATCTCCCATAAATCCCACCTATGATACACTGGAACTGGAGGAATACCATAAAAACGGATCTACCATATGGGTTGAACTCTCCATTTCGGTGGTAAGAGATCAAAACAACAGGGCCACCTCGATCATCACCGTGACCAGGGATATCTCCGCGCGAAAACGTGCTGAAGATAGCCTGCAGTTCAGAAACCTGATCCTGTCAACGCAGCAACAGGCATCAATTGACGGGATCCTGGTGGTTGATGAAAATGGCATGGCCAACTCCTATAACAATCGCTTAACAGAGATGTGGG
>CAIYQH010000442.1 GCA_903928285.1 uncultured Bacteroidales bacterium | reverse complement strand
GCGAAGACACTCTTTCCCTACACGACGCTTTCCGATCTCCGGCACTTGCCTGTCATAGAAGGGATGCTCGGGCTTGAGATCAATTCGCGCGAAAACAAGGTCACCCTTACACCCCGTCTGCCTGAGCAATGGGATTCGCTCAACGTTCAGAATATCAGGATTGACAGCCGCTTCATAGGTTTTCATTTTTCACGCGAAACAAAAACAGGTGCCGGTCAGGCGACCAATGTAAACCTTATATACGAATTTTCGAAAAGTCCCGGCAAACCTGTAAAGATGGATTTTATGCCCTCCTATGCTCCCGGAACCCTGGTAAAAAAGATTAGCCTCGACGGGCAGCCGGTCGCCTTCACCACCTTTAAAACTACCCAGTCGCTTACAATCTATGCCACTTTTGACCTCCGGTCGCCCTCGCGGCTCCTTGTCGAGACGGAACCCGGAATCTCCGCCCTGCCTGTGGTTTCGGATCCCCGGCCAGGCGAACGGGCAGAGGGACTGAGAATCCTCTCCACCCGTCTAGCAGGAAACCATTATATGGTTGAAGTTGAAGGAAAAGGGGGCACATCGGGGATGCTGGAGATCTGTTCGCCGGGTCAGCCGGTCACCGAGGCAGGGAATGCCAGGTTTACAGACCAGTCGGGAACCATATTCAGGTTTGATGTTGATTTCGAGCAATCAGAGAAAAAATATACGATAAAAACCATCACCTTCAGCTTCAGGTAATATTGAATATGAGAATGATACAGTTTCTGGCGCTTGTATTAATCAGCCAGGTCTACCTTCCTGTTTCCGCCCAATACCTCTCCCACCTGAATGCAACCCGGTCGGATGCGTTGTTCACCACCTATGCGGCTGCGCCGGCGCGATCGGCGTATAAAAACGACCAGGGATATCAATTCCTGTGGAATGATCGCGGATCAGGCGTTGAATTTATCTCAAAGGATGGACCAAACCTGGGAATTGCCTTCCAAACCGGAGACCGCGTGATATACAGGCTGGATGAGTTGTACCGGGAACCGGTTGTCACAACATCCTACAGCGACCTGGTAAAATATTACTATTACCCCATCCGGGAGCTCCGTGTCGAGGTGACATTTCTGGTTTACAGTTCATCGGAGACCATGGTGAGGGTCAGGATGATCAACGAAGGGCATTTCGCCGTTACATATAACCTGCTGCCATACCTGTACTATCCCTCATCCGACAGTGTCGCGGATATTCACAGGGAAACTGCACCTGGAGGCTATTCATTTCCCTTGTATAAAAAAAAGGACGGCTGGATGGTTGAACATCATATCCCAATCGCCGACACCCTGACGGGTTGGTTTACACTATCTGGACCAGATACCCTCGCCGGCTGGTGTTTCGCGGGAAATCGCCTGACAAACTCCTTGTCGCCCGGGTGCCCCTGCCCTGCCCTGGCCCATTACCTGCTGCAGCAAAAACGGTCTGTGCCATACATCAAAGGTATTATCGGGCAAGCCGGAATTAACCTGTTGCCCCGGCAGGAGCGCTCATTCAACGTGGGAATAACGCTGAAAGCCGAAGGTCCGGCCTCCCCGCAGGGTGAAAAAATGGCGGACAGTCAATTAACCAGCGGAATTGATCCTTTCAGTATGGCTGATCCTGAAAAAATGGAGAAAGAGGATGAACAGGCCTATAGCCTGATCCCCAGGCTGAAGTTTCAGAACAGGGATCAGGAAATGTTGTACTGGAGCGCGTTTTCATTGATGCGCCAATGTATGATGCCTCCCGAAGGATCGTGTCATTATAATTATTATCTCTTTTCGCGTGAGCCCAAATGGGGCTGGGGTTTCGGCGGCCAGGTTTTCCATGAGAGCCTTGCCATGATGGCCTATGCTTATATGGAGCCTGCTGGCGCCATGAATTCCCAGCGCGTTTACATGGAACGTCAGCATCCTGACGGTTACATCAACTACAGGACAGGACCCTTCCTCGATGAAACCATCGAAACCAACGGCCAGATCACCATTTCAGCGCCATGGTATAATTATGAAAACCTGGAAATCTACAAGGTTACACACGACAAGAAATTTCTTAGGGAGGCATACAGGTCGGGAAAAAAATTCTACCGGTATTATATAGCCAACCGGGATACCGATCATGATGGGTTATGCGAATGGGGAGCCCATGCCGAACTGGAATCGGTGCGCGATGACCGCGTGGCCGTGTGGGACAAGGTTGCCTGGCCTGCCGGCTTTGAGGGGCCCGATCTCAATTCCATGCTGGTGATGGAGGCAAAGGCTCTGTCAAAAATGGCTGAACTACTGGGATTACCAATGGAATCCGCAGGATTCAGAGAGGATGCCGAACGCAGGGCTGCCAAGATCAATACCACCCTCTGGGATCCGGATACCCGCTTTTATTATAATGTGCAGAAGGACAACCATTCTTTTACGTATAAAATGCCATCTGACCTGAAAATTAAGGAGATAATCGGTTTCCTGCCCCTCTGGGCGGGAGTGGCTGATAAGGAGAAGGCTGATTACCTGGTAAAAAAAATGACAGATCCTGCCGAATTTTGGCGTCCGTACGGTGTACCCTCCCTGACGGCCATGAGCAGCTATTATTGCCCGATCGGGTACTGGAACGGTCCGGTATGGGTGCAATGGGATTACCTGTTGTACCGGGGTCTGCGTGACTACGGCTATGACAAGGTTGCCGGTGAACTTTCTGAAAAGGTACTGGATAACATGATCTATCATCTGAAGAACGATCACGTTTTCTGGGAATTTTACAGCGCCGACGATTTTCAGGCCGGCTGGAACAGGACCTATATCTGGGCTGGTATCGCCGTCAGGTTTATGATGGATGCTGATAATCCTTAGTCATAAACAACTCACATTTCAATTATTCAACAATTCCAGGGCCTTGTCCATCACTTCATCGCGGCCCTCCTGGATCCCATTTACAGAAGGCATTACGATCCAATCCGGCCTGATGCCCACTCGTTGTGTAATTCCGCCATAGGGAAAAAACACCCCTCTGCCGGTCATCAGGGTTTTATAGTTTCCCGGCAGGGTGATGAATGAGACATCCCCGTCGGCGCCGGCTGTCTGGCTGCCGATGGTGCTGACCACCGGGGCTGTTTTCAATGCCATCACGGTATATTCTGCCTGGCTTTGCGTTCTTTCATCAAAAAGGAGGATCACCCGGCCAGCATATGGCATTCTGTTTCTCTTTCCGCATAAGCAAGGTTTAGTGTAACGAAATACACCCGGGTAGTTGATATCAGGTTCGGAGAATACGGCAAATGGCCGGGGCGCCGGGTTCAGGTATTTGGAAATGAGCAACCCTGTTTCGTTGGGATAATTTCGTAAATCAAAAATTATGGCCCTTGTATGCCACAATTTCTTCATCACACAGGCGACCTGCCGCGGCTCCAGCAGTCCAAGATTTACATACCCGATGTTGTGTTCCCGCAGCCCGGAGGTCTCCATTGTGTTGCTTGAAGGCCAGGTGTAATGAAACTCCTTAAACAAATACCGTTTGACAGTTTTCTTTGATATGATGCCGTTTCGTTCATACGTGACCGTGACCGTATCGGTATGCCCGTTGAATACTGCAAAATAAAAGTTGCGCAATCGTCCCGGTTCATTTGAGGCTGCTATATATTTCGATCTTTCCCTGATAATGTCGCCTATTGTTTTACCATCAACCGTCAGTATGACATCCCCCCGCCGGATATCATTTTTCCTGCATAACGAATCGTTGTAGAAACCAGTCACAACGGCTTTCTGATCAATTATTCCGAATGTAAACGGCGCCCATTTAAGACCGAAACGACTGACTGCATATTTAGCCACGACAAAGGCATGACTGTCGTTTATTTTTGCAATCATTTCCAGGATGGCAAACTGGTAAGAGGCGGTATCCGCAGCGTGCCGGAATGCCGGGATCATTTCTTCCAGAACGTTGCCCCAATTCATGCCGATGCTGTATTTGTATGGATAAAAGTAGTTGATGATGTTCCAATACCTGGCAAGGGTCAGCAGCCTGAGAGGCTCCGACGGAAAGACCGAATCTGCATAAGGCTTTTCGTTTTCATAAACCGTGTTCCTCAGATGCCGGTTTACCTGGACATAAAAGTTCTTACCCCGGTTCCTGTTCTCCCGGATGAAATTCAACTGAGCTGTTAAGTCCTTCGTGAATAAAGAGGTGTCACTCAGCCAGGCAAGGTCGAGGTTCAGTTTCAGACTGTCGGGAATATTCCTTGTACTCGTTTTGCATCTCCTGACTTCACCGAGACTGTTTATCCAGGCTGCATAGTAACGGCTCGTCTCCTGTTTTGAAGTCAAATGGGGAAGTGTTTTTACCCGGGTCGTAAATTCCCTGTCCCAATCTATTTTTCCTGTGGCAACTTCAGGGTGGTAATATTTAAGAAAACCCCATACCTTGCAGAAAAGGGCTGTTTTTGAGGTTTCTTCGGTTGTGGATCCTGCCAATACCGAAAACGAAAATAATAAGGGGAACAACAAGGAAAATGCGATTTTTATTTTCATCTCAGGCAGATGTAATATAGGAAGAGGCAACAAGCGAAATTACGAATTTCAAAAAGGGAAAATTATGGCGCAGGGATAAAATAAAATCGCCGGCCGGAACGGATGTTAAAAAATATCCCTGCCGGCCGGCGACCCTTTAACCAGGAATAAGTTGCAAGGTTTATAACAGGAACCCCAACCTTCCTGAAATATTCAACTTATTACATATCAGATGATATCTTAAAGGCGTTGAAGATTTTATCACCGCTCACCTGGCTGCTTCCATGGTAGGTTGCTTCCAGGATTTCAGTATCGCTCCAGCCGAGGCTCCTGAGCTTGTCAACATCTGCCTGGACGATGGCATTGGAATCTTTTATCACGCTCAGCACAAACAGCAGCATGGGAAGCTCCTTTTCATCGAGGGGCGCCGTGGACGGATCGGCCTTGATCCCTTCCAGCATTTCGGGCAATACCCCGTATTGCAGCAGGATCCCCGAATTCATCCCCACGCAGTAGGAACATTGTTCCTGTTCGGAAACCAGCAGACGTATGAAGGCAAGCAGCTTCCCGCTGAGGGTTTTATGACGCATATAAAATCCCAGGTTGGCAAATTGCTTTTCCAGTACAAACGCACTCGGGCTGAAAACCTTAAACGCATTGGGAATAAAACCCATGGTGTTGATCATGGATTCGT
>CAIYQH010000441.1 GCA_903928285.1 uncultured Bacteroidales bacterium | reverse complement strand
TATGTTTGTTATGTTTGATGGAATGTTACCGGCAAAAAGTGTGCAAAGGTATATCTTTATTGGTTATAAATGTTGTTATAGAATTTAATAATTCCAAGAAGTATGCCTGGTCTTTAAACATAAAAGATGTGCCGGGTAAACGGTCACAAGCGACTGGCAGCATTTCCTGATTGAAAAAGAACCAATGGCAGGCACCTACATCGAATTAATTATCCCCTCAGCCAGGCGCCGTGAATAATACACCTCTGACAGGAGATTGGGTATCTCCATCAGGTAATACATTGTCAAAGTCTGACCTTGATAACGCTTGCAAAATTAATAAGATGCACTATTCCTGAGAAACCCTGGAATTTTTGTTAATAGCACGGATAAATTTCAGGGCTGGGTTTGGTAAATTCAATTATTTTTTATTTTTGACAAAGAATTTTCAAGAAAATTATCGGGATCATGAAATCCATCAGGAGCTGTTCACAAAAGATTTGAACAGGTATGGTGATCCTGACAAAATTTTCTCCTTCAGGTCGATGGTTTTGGAGAAATCATTGATAATCAATCTTCCACTATACTAGCTTTACAGGAATAATATCCATTAATCTTATCAACAAATTCATTTTCATCAATTGAAACCAAAACATGGAAAACCCTAAAATAAATATTTGCTTAGCTGGCGTTACGGGTTGGGTAGGTCGTGCTTTATATAACGAAATCAATGTATCTGACGATTTGAACCTCATTAGCGCTGTATCAAGAAAACAAGCGGGTAAGCACATTTCGGACCTGTTTAATTCGGACGGGACAGGGATTATGATAGATAAAAGTGTTCCGGATGCACTTGAAAAAAAATGTGATGTCCTTATTGACTACACATCTCCCTTGATTGTAAAAGAAAATGTCCTTTTAGCAATTTCAAGGAAAGTGAATGTTGTGATCGGCACCTCTGGTTTGTCGGATAGTGATTTCGAAGAAATCAATGACGCTGCTGTTAAAAACAGGGTTGGTGTTTTAGCAGCAGGGAATTTTTCCATAACTGCGGTCTTGTTGCAGCATTTTGCTCAAATTGCCGTAAAGTATGTTCCCAATTGGGAAATATTTGATTATGCAACAGAGCACAAACCAGACGCCCCGAGTGGGACAACCAGGGAGTTGGCAACGAGACTTGCAAATATTCAAAAACCAACAATTCACTATCCTATTGATGAAACTATCGGTGATAAGAGCAGTCGCGGTGCAACGGTTGGAGGTATGCAATTGCATTCTGTCAGACTTCCCGGTTTCAATTTTTCGTTTGAAATCATCTTTGGGTTACATAATGAACGTCTTTCAATTCGTCATGATTCCGGTAATGGAGCGGAACCATATGTGAACGGAACACTTTTAGCAGTGAGAAAAGTTAGTTCGTTTATAGGATTAAAACGCGGATTGGATACCATTTTAAATATTTAAAACGATGATTCCAAAATTATTAACTTCAAACATTTAACCTATGGAAACAGTCAATAATCAAAAGGTTTGGTCGTCCATCAAACTTGAAATCTGGAAAGCAATAATAGGCGCTATCATTACTGCAATTATCGGCGGACTTTTTGCCTACATCTTCATTCCCAAACCAATCGATCAAGAAAAGCGGCAAGTAGGGAACCTTTCACTGGAAGGCAAATGGAAATACATTTGCACATCCTATGATGGCTCCTATCAGCATGGCGGAAGGTTTGTCGTGCAAAAAGAACCATCAGGTTCGCTCATACTGAATGGAGACAGGATGTGGCGTGATGAATATGATTCTGTTACGAAAGAATGGAAATGCGTAAATTATAAAGAAAGTGATTATAAATCATGGAAAACCAATTGGATATACATCAAAGACAACACTCAAATGATGTTTGAGTACGAACTTCAGGTAGATCAAACAGTAAAAGGTTATTGTACCGGGGTGATAAATGAAAATGACAAGGGTGAAGTAAAGGCTGTTGATGGATGGTTTTACGTATTAGGTCAAAAAAATCCATTGTACGGAAAAATTTTGTTTAAAAAAGTTTCTGTTTCAGAATTCAACGATTCAACAACTTTAGCCAAAAACCACGGTTGTGGACATGTAAAATAGGTTAACCTGGCACTGTCCGAAATTCAAGTCCACAAGCATCGCCGACACAGAAATCCTTGACACCGCGGATCGCAAGGCCTCTATAAACATTGACTCATCAAGCGTCAGGAAACTTTATTATGGAACACGCCGGGATAATTTCCGATTATCAATCATAAATCTATGAATTTCGTGGCTGACAATTCCTTAAAACAGTTCCCATGAAAACAGAACGAAGTACCGGAAGGAACGGGATCAAACAGTTTGTGATAACAACAACCTGCTTCCTTTTATTATCGCTGATCCCACAAAGTCTCAAGGCTCAACCGAACCTGTGTAAATCGTCGTCACGGGAATACCTGTGGATGTATGTAGGCACGCCAACTGTCTCAGGTGGTGAGGCAACCTATACCAGCATTGCCTTTAGCCCGGCCGGGCAACTCTATGTGGCCTACACCGACAGTCTTAATTTCCAGAAGGCAACTGTGAAAAAATTCAACGGGAACCTTCATAATGGTAAAAACCGAAAGGTCGGCCGAAAGGGGGAAATTTATCAAACTTTGATAAGGAACAACTGAGAACGGCTGCCGGATTGAATGCATGCTGCAAGACAAGATTCCGGATCTACCCGGAACCTGCTGTTAATTCCATCCTATCAACCTGACTACTGGAAATAAGGTCAAAAATCCACCAAACAGCATTGAAGAATGAAAACATGCCCTAACTGCAAATCTGAAATGGAAGACAATTTCGACCTGTGCTGGAATTGTCAATACAGTTTTTCCGAAAACAGAAAAGTCCCGGAAAACGAGTTTTCCGTAGTCTGCCCCTATTGTAAAATTGAGGTTGACTCCTCCTACACCATTTGCCCGAATTGCCAGCATAAACTCGGGGAAAAATTCATGCCCGCAGACACATCCGAATTCTCAGGAAATCTTTCCATTGAGTGTTTAAGATGTAAAGTACCCATGTTTTTCAAAGGCAACAGCAGGTTTCACCAGGGGACAAGAGTAGGGATTCATGGAAACCTCTTTGAATTTACGGCAAACCGCGAATCCTTTGATCTATACTTTTGTCCACAGTGTGGCAAAATTGAATTGTTCATTCCGATGGAGACAAAAGCAGTTTAACAATCAAAATACCAGGTTTTTCAATTCCGGATGATTTATCAGACACTTCTGCTTACCTTGCAGACTTCCGTACCTATATCGGGGAAAGGCTCAGCCGCCTGGCACTGGAACCGGGTATAGCGGAGATTCACGAAATTTTATTGAAAACTTAAGGAAATAATTAAACGGAAGCTCTTATGAAATATTTCATTATCGCGGTCCTGGCAATTCATGGTTTCATCCATTTCATGGGATTTGCCAAAGCTTTTCATTATGGTGAAATGAAACAACTCGTCATCCCTATTTCAAAACCGATCGGGATACTGTGGTTACTGGCCGGCCTGCTGTTCATCGTTACGGTCACATTATATCTGATGGAAAGTGAATGCTGGTGGATGCCGGCCATCGCGGCGGTGTTCATTTCCCAGATCGTTATCATTACGAGCTGGCACGATGCAAAATTTGGCACCATTGCCAACCTGTTGGTTCTGATTGCTGTATTCTTCTATGTTTGCATTTCAAACTTTGAGAAAACCTTCAGACACGACGTTCAGGAGAACCTGCATGGCAATAATTCATTGTCTGCCGGGCTGCTTACCCTTGCCGACCTGCAATCCCTTCCCGCGCCGGTACAACGTTATCTGATTTATACCGGTGCAGTTAACAAGCCGAAAATAAAAAATATGCATGCTGTTTTCGATGTACAAATGCGGGGAAAAGGGAAAGAATTTGTCAGGTACACCTCCGAGCAGATTAATTTTTTCGATGACCCCGCCCGCCTGTTTTTTATGAAGGGAAAAATGTTCGGATTGACCGTTTCGGGCTATCACAGGTTCGTAAAAGGCTTGGCAACCATGGATATCAGGCTGTTGGGACTGATCAAGGTCGTCAATATCTCAGGCGATGTTTTGAATAAAACGGAGACTGTCACGCTGTTTAACGATATGTGCCTGATGGCGCCCGCCACCTTGATTGACAAAAGAATTAAGTGGGAAGAGATCGACAGCGCCTCAGCAAAAGCCATCTTTACAAATCACGGTGTTACCATTGCCGCCACCCTTTTCTTTAATCACAAGGGTCAGCTGATTAATTTTGAATCGAACGACCGGACTGAAGTGACGGAAATGAAACAAATTCCTTTTTCAACCCCTGTTTCGGATTACAGGGAGGTTAACGGCACGTTGATATGGACCCATGGTGAAACCGTATGGCATTACCCTGACGGAAAGTTCACCTATGGAAAATTTTCGCTGAAAGAGATCCGGTATAATTATATTTAACAAGGCGGTCAACCAGGGCGGCCAGCGGTCATAAAACACTATGATCATGATAAACGAAGTGTCGGAAATTGTTGAAATCGTTGACAGGGAAACAAGAGCCTGGGACACGCTGGATACCGGGTTGTTAATCTCGGTATTCCATCCCGACATGGTGTGGCCATGGCCGAAAACGCCATCGTCGCACGATCCGATGGAATGGGAACTGGTGCAGGGGAAATTCAACAGGAAACGATGGTGCAGAGGATGGCAGGATCTGTTTGACGATTACAAGCTGGCACGAAACCACCGTGAAATCAAAAAGATCGTGATCTCCGAAGAAGGCGATGGCGCCTTTGCCGTGGTTGATATTGACACCCTGTGGATCAGCAATGACGGGCTCAGTATTCACTGGAAAGGGAGAGTTTGCAAGGTATATTCCAAAACCGGCAACGGATGGAAGATGACCAAGCACACGGGGGTGCTGGAGTATTAACAAGACAAACCGGGTCACCTTCAAGAAAGGATTCTGTGCAATAATAAAAATCAGCATTGTGGTGAAAGAGAGCGAAAACGCTGCCTTTACAACATGCATAAGGCTAACGAAAAT
>CAIYQH010000440.1 GCA_903928285.1 uncultured Bacteroidales bacterium | reverse complement strand
GGAATTAAAGAAGGAAATTGAAAAGTTCGCTCCTGATAATTTCCTCAACGACCAGTTTTTTGCTCCTTACACAGATTTTATTGCAAAACTTGATACCGTCAAACCTTCGCAGCTTCTCGCTCCTGTAACGGATGAGCTGGACAATTTCACAGGGAAACTGAAGGAATTTGATCCGGGCTCGATTTTCGGGGTGCTTGAGGAACCTTATCAAACCCTTTATGATGCCTTCAACTCATTGAATCCCGATTCGCTGATAACCACCCTGAATGACAAAATAAAGGACGGCATTTCGACAATTACCAGCAACCTCCCCCTGGATGCAACGGATGCTGTTTTCGCAGTCATTGACAGTATTAACTCCTATATAAACCAGGCCGTTTCCATTGCGGAACAGGTCGAGATAGCCCTTGATTCCGTGAATACCCGGTTGTCGGGGTTGTCAAAATGCGATGACCAGATCCGCCAATGGGGCGACCAGGTCACAGCTAAGATTAATTCCCTCAGCGACATCAGCGCAATATCGGTTTCGTTCGAGGCGATCAACTCAACCCTCACTGAGATCGGCGGTACGGCATTGCAGCATCGCCTGATCGATCCGGTCCAGGCGTTACTTGCTGGGATAACGGATCTTGATCCTAAAAACAGCCTTTCAGCGCTTGCACAGGCTAAAAACCGGCTGGAACCCCTGGTAACCGGGCTGCCGGATTCTTTGGAGAAAACGAGCCTGTTGTCCGTCCTGGCCTCATTTGATCCGATGAGTACCAGGTATATAGAAGCTTTTGGAGGATTAGCCGATATTGCTGATGATATTGATAAGAATTGCATTGAAAATCTGAATGATATCACAAAATATCCTCCTTCCGGTTTCTTCACTTATTGGGATAATCATTATTTTCAGCCGAACGGGCCACTTTCAAAATACCGTTTACAGAATATTACACTTGATGATCTCAAAAAGCTTATTTCCGACACGATCACCGGGGAACTAACCGGAATGCTCGCCCCGGTATTCAGAATCGTAGGGCAGTTCCAGGCGCTTACCGGTGCGATCCTTACTGAATTATCGGGTCTGCTTGGCAATATACAAGACAAGCTGAAATCACTGCAAAAAATCACCGATGCACTCAAGGAAATACAAGCCTGCATAAAAGATGTGGTTGACCTGCTGAATAAACTTGATTTCACTGTTATAGGAAAAGAAATTCAACATATTTTCAACGCGATTGATGATCAGTTGAAGGCTGTTGATCCAAAGAATATCGGGAAAATGATCAAAGACGCGTTTGATGGTTTCCTGAACGCGATCAACGCCGATAAACTTTTTGGATTGTCCGACCTGGATAAGAAATACCAGGAACTCAGGAATGCTCTTGCCGATTGCAATCCCGAGGAAATAATAAAAAAAGGGCTACAACCCGAATTCGATAAGATCATTGGATTTGTTGAACTCCTGGACATTGGAAGTGATATTGATACATTCCTTAAAAATATTGACAACCTTGAATCCCAGATGAAAGATGAACTGGACAAGGTGGTCAAGGCATATGGAGATATGATTGGTGCCATTCCCGATTCATTGCAGGAAAACGTAGGAACTTCATATTCAATGCCGACAACCTGACCCGTGAACCTGATAATTTTATGTCAATAGGGAACATACTCATCCGTCCTCAGTTGCTCGCCAGGCAGAACAATGATGCTGATGCGCAGACGATGGATCTCTTTTTTGGCCTGATGATGCAGCTGTCGCAGGATTTTGCGGCGGGCGGAAATTCATCAAAGAAAATCATTGCAGCCATCGGGGATGAACAGCATGAACTGAATACGCTAATTCAGTCGCTGGTGCCAAAACTGGAAGGTGCGAATGCAACAATGATGTC
>CAIYQH010000439.1 GCA_903928285.1 uncultured Bacteroidales bacterium | reverse complement strand
CAAAAGTTAAGCTAAATTATTTCTGCATTTCTCCTCTTTATAAGGTAGGGTTTTTGTGAATCGTGTGTACTTATTATGAAAAAACATAAATATGGAATCAATTATTAAAAAATACTTGTCAGGCAGGAGCTCTGCATTAGAACAGAAGGAGCTGTTGCAATGGTTAAGGCTGGACAATCATCCTTCTATTTTTCAGAAAGTTAAAGTAGAATGGGAAAACGAGGTTTCAAAAGAGGAGATTCCTTCTGAATACCGGCAGGATTGGGCAGAAGTGCAGAATTTGATACAACGGAATATGCAATACGAACTCTTTTCGGTTCGACGGAAATTGAATTTCTTTCGTTATGCAGCCATTTTCATTACGCTAGTATTAGTTCCATCCTTAATTTATCTGATGCAGTCGGGAAAAGCACCTCCCAGTCAGTTGGTCTATACTACGGTTGCCGCAGATAATGGTCAAATTTCCAAAGTCGTTTTGCCAGATAGTTCGGTCGTTTGGATCAACTCGGGATCCTCTGTCACCTACAATAATCAGTTTTCTGTCAAAAACCGCGACATCAATTTATTGGGCGAGGCATATTTTAAAATACATAAAAACAAGGAGCTTCCTCTTTTGGTTAACATTTCAGGATTACAGGTGAAGGTTTTGGGAACAGAATTCAGTGTGTCGGCTTATACTGAAGAACCAAATATTCAAGTAGTACTCGAAAAGGGGAAAGTTGAAATTAGCCAGATATACAATACTAGTGCCAGGCAGGAAATGAAACCTGGAGAACTGGCATCTTTCAGCAAAGAAAAAAAGGAGCTGGTTATCACAAAAGTTAATACGCATATCTACACCTCCTGGAAAGACGGATTGATTAATATTTACAATCTACCCTTAAGTGAGTTGGTTCTTAAACTTGAAAAACGCTACAATCAGAAATTTGAAGTGGACGAATCGATTAAAAACATGCCATTTACGTTTACCATAAAAAATGAGAATTTGAATAACGTGCTGAGCCTGATGGAAAAAATTACACCAATAGAAGTGATTCAACATGGCAATGTCATCGAATTGCGAAATAATAAAAACAGAAAAATGCAAAAAATGAACCAATAGCTTCAGAAGTTTAGCAAACTAAAAATAAAAAAGCCGGAAAGTGCGTCAACACTTCCCGGCCAATTCACCCCATCTGTGTCAGATGGAATTACTAAATAACAAAATCATTCAAAATTATGAAAAAAAAATCAGGATTCCGAGGTATGATACCTCTGATCTGGAACAAAAAATGTCTTAGAATCATGCGACTAACTATTCTTTTCTTATTTGTAGGATTGATGCAGGTTTCGGCCAGTCTTTACAGTCAAAACACCAAACTCAATCTCGACTTCCACAACACAAGCGTGCTGCAAGTTTTGGAAGCGATCGAAAATCAAAGTGAATTTCGCTTTGCCTACAGTCCCAAATACATCGACATGGAAAGAAAAGTTGATGTTGAAATTAAAGACAAAAGCATAGAACAAACCTTGTCTCTGCTCTTCAACGGAACAGATGTCAATTATTCAATTAGCGACAGGCATATTTTGCTGTTCATCGCTAACGAGCAGGCAAAACCTGCCCAACAGAAAAAATCGGTTTCCGGTAAAGTCACAGACTCATCAGGCACTACTTTACCTGGGGTATCAGTGGTCGTAAAGGGCACCACTTTGGGAGTCATTACGGATATGGATGGAAAGTATTCTCTGTCAAATTTGCCGGAAAATGCGACTTTACAGTTTACGTTTGTTGGGATGAAGTCACAGGAAATCGTAGTTGGCGAAAAGACTATCATTGATATAAAACTTGAAGATCAAACTGTTGGCATCGAAGAAGTTGTGGCCGTTGGGTATGGTATCCAAAAAAAGCGTGATGTAACGGGGTCTGTCATATCCATAAAAAGCGAACAATTCCAAAATGCACCTCAAACGACTATTGCCCAATCGTTGCAAGGGAAAATGGCCGGGGTTCAGATATCTCAAACCTCATCGAGCGCTGAGGGAAATTCGAACCAAATCCAGATAAGGGGAGTGCGGTCTATAACGGCCGGAGGAAGTCCGCTGATTGTTGTGGATGGAATTCCCTATTCAGGAATTTTATCCGAGATAAATCCCAATGATATTGAATCCATTGAAGTTTTGAAAGACGCCTCATCTGCTGCAATTTATGGAGCAAGGGCAGCCAATGGAGTTATTCTGATTTCAACTAAAAAGGGATTGATTGGCAAAACAACGGTCTCTTATGAAGGTTATTATGGCCTGGATGTGATGGCTCATACACCCGAAATGATGTCAGCGCAAGAATTTTATAATTTTAAGGTTGCAAGAAAGGGTGTTTCTTCTATTACAATTGCTGAACAGCAGGAATATGCCAAAGGAACCGATACGGATTGGTTGGCCTTGGCAACCCGGACAGGGAAACGAGAGCAGCATAATATTTCTGTTTCCGGTGGCTCTGAGAATACAAAATATTTCTTCTCTGGTTCTGCAAATAAGACGCAGGGTTTAGCCCAAAACGATGATTTCAATCGATACACATTTCGGATTAATATAGAAAGTGCCATAACTTCCTGGCTAAAAATAGGAACCAGCACCCAATTGGGCTACTTTGGCCGCAATGGTGAACCTGCAAATTTCGCTTCTGCCATGACCACGAATCCACTCAATGTACCTTATAATGCAGATGGTACAATAAATTTCACCCCTTGGGCAGGAGATACTTTTATTAAAAACCCATTGGAGCCTTTAGTCTATACATCTGAGGACGTGGCCCGTTCTGCCGTAAGCAATAATTTTCTTCAGATTGATTTCCCTTTCCTGAAAGGCCTTACTTACCGTGTAAACTGTGGCTACAATTACCGTTATCGGTTGTATGAATTGTACGTGGGACGAAATACATTGACTGGGAGTCAGCTTGGGGGACAAATGCAAGTGAACAATCAGGGAAAAGAAGATTGGACGTTAGAGAATATTGTTACTTACAATAAAACATTCGGCAAACACACTGTCGGTTTTACCGGACTTTATAGTGCGCAACAATACACCGAGAAATTTCACGACCTTACGGCAACCGGCTTCCCCGCCGATTACATGACCTATTATCAATCGAAAGTGGCAACCGCCTGGGCACCTACAGATTCATACACAAAAACTGCGACTATTTCGCAGATGGCCCGCCTTAATTATAATTTTTCGAGCAAATACCTGCTAACGATGACGGCCCGCCGCGATGGATTTTCAGCTTTTGGAACCGATACAAAATTTGGTATTTTCCCTTCTGTGGCACTTGGATGGAATGTCAATGAAGAGTCATTTCTGAAATCTATTGTGTGGATAGACAGGGTAAAGTTGCGCGTTTCGTATGGGGTGAATGGAAACCAGGCAATATCTGCCTATTCGACTTTACCCACCATGTCTGGTCAGAATTTTTTGGATAACAACAAAAAACCGTTAATTGGTTTTTATCCCAATAAATTGGGTGATCCCGTTTTAGGTTGGGAAACTACAAGATCTTTCAATATTGGTTTGGACCACTCTTTTCTAAAAGGCAGAGTATCTGGAACGATTGATGCAT
>CAIYQH010000438.1 GCA_903928285.1 uncultured Bacteroidales bacterium | reverse complement strand
TATTTGCTGATTCCGTAAACCGAATTCTTCTTCGATGGGATCCAGTAGGTCTCCTCTGTTGAAACCTCATTGTTTTCGGCCCTTCCAAGCGTCGCAACCGAACTTACGTAGCAAAATTTATCCACCTTATGCGCAATCGCCTGGTTTACCAGGTTGGCCGTTCCGCCAATATTCACCTTCAGCATCTCCTTGTGATCCTTTGGGTAAAAAGAAACCACGGCTCCGCAGTGGTATATTTCGGTAATCCCTGCAATGGCATCCTCAATGGCCCCGTAATCCATCAGGTCGGCATCGACCCAATTGATTTTCGCAAAAAGTTCATCCTGATTTTCAACATAATAGGAAAATACTTTCCGGACCATTGCCGTATTGCTGCTTGCGCGTTTGACAGCCCTGACCTCCTTTCCTGCCTTCAGCAGGTCGAGTAGCAGGTGGGAGCCCAACAGTCCGGTACCTCCGGTAAGTAAGATCATAGTTTGAAATTTTAGGAGGAACAAAGGTAACTATAAAGTCACTGCGGCCTCCACTTCAGGAGGGAATGCCGTTAGCGCGCCCGGTACTGCCATATCCCGGCATCTTCAGTTACTGATCACCTCAAAGGATATCTTCACCATCTCCCCGTTTTCGTCGACCAGCGTAAGCCTGTGCATGCCACGTGCTGGCGAAAGCGCCATCTGGTGCACCTGGAGGGTGGTGCCAATGAACTGATCGTCGAGATGCCAGTAAACCCTCATCGCCATATTCCTGTGTGCTACCTTGAATATCGTACTACCCGTCTTCCCGTCGAGGTCAACAGGTATATAGATCTTACTGCCGTTTTTAGGATAGATGATATCCATATTTGACCGGTCACTGGCGCCGGAACAACCGGGTTTGAAGGGGGGAAGAACCTTGTAAAAAGGGTTTTTATTCCTGAAATACCACTCCTGTACCGGGGGTAGTACGAACCACGAAACGTGCTGCATGTTTTCAGGGGATTCGCAATCGGAACCAACCTGCCATTTTCCGGTTTTATCCAGGTGAACCAGGTGATGAAAGGGGCATGGCGCTGTTTTAAGCCCAGATTTTGGCACCCATATGGTGTCGCTATATTCGCAAAGTGATGTGGGCCGGTAACCGCTGTACCTGCAAACCGGGATCCTGACCATGGCATCGGCGGGAGTTTTAAACCAGGATGTGGGGGGAAGCGATTTAAAGATATCAAACAGGAGAGGTGCCGCCATCCCGATCCCGGTCAGGCCGGGCCTCCCCTCTCCTGAGGCATTTCCCGCCCAGACGGCAACCACATATTCAGGTGTTACCCCGATCGACCAGGCATCGCGGTTCCCGAAACTGGTGCCTGTTTTCCAGGCAATTTTCCCGGAGGAGGAGAATTGCTGCCACTGCAGCTCCTCATCGGGGCGCGCCACCTCCACCATCGCCTCGAAGGTCAGCCAGATGGAGCCTGCATCATACAAGGAGGGTTGCCCTGATAAGGAATGATTTTCAACATCCTCTACAGGAACATAGGATGGCGGGGAAAAATCGGATTTTGTGTATTGCGACCCGTTACTGGTAAAATGGACCAGTGTACGGGCCATGGAGGCATAGATACCGGCCAGGTCCCAAAGGTCGGCTTCGGCGCCGCCCAAGATTAGGGCCAGCCCGTAATGGTCGGCCGGTTTGGTCAGGGTTGTCAGCCCGATTTTCCTGAGGAGGGCGTAAAACTGCCCGTAACCGTAGTTCTGGAGCATCTTTACAGCCGGTATATTCAGTGATCGTGACAACGCCCGTCGGGCGGGGACGGCGCCATCATAGGTCAGGTTGTAATTTTCAGGAATAAAGCCGGCGATCTGCATGGGAATGTCGGGCACCAGGGTGTTAGGTAAAAGTAATCCGTCGTTCAGCATGGCTGCGTAAAGAAAGGGCTTTAAAATACTGCCCGTGCTGCGGGGCGATAGGATCAGGTCCACATCGCCGCCATGTTCGGCGGTGGTTGTACGAGGCAGATTACCCGCATACACCAGGACATTCCCGGTTTTCACCTCCACGACAAGCGCCGCTGCATTTTGAATTTCATTTGCCCTGAATTGCGTACTGTGAATATCCAGGATGGCGGCAATTCGTTTTTGCAGGGCAAGATCAAGCGTTGTGGCGACCTGCATACCCTTGTGACCCTCTTTAACTGCTCTGTCGAGCAGGTGTGGAGTCCATTGCGGCAACGGGATCGGGCGGGGGGGCAACTGTTCACATTTCGCAAGTTCACAGGTGGTGGCATCGATTACTTTGTGTTTAAATAACAGATCCAGCAGCCGGTTTCGTTTGGCCAGTAAAAACTGAGGGTTCCTCCCAGGGTAAATCAGCCCAGGGCTGTTGGGCAGAACAGCCAGGGTGGCCGCTTCAGCCCAGGAAAGGTGCCTGGCATCCGATCCGAAATAACGCCAGGCAGCGGCATCCAGACCTACCACATTTCCCCCGAAAGGGGCATGCGAGGCATAAAGCCGCAGGATATCCGCTTTTGAATGGGTCAGCTCCAGACGGAAGGCAAGCAGGATCTCCTTTATCTTTTCCCATACGGTCCTCTCCCTGTTTTTCCGGGCCAGGCGGATCACCTGCATGGTTATGGTGCTTGCCCCGCTCACAATTTTCCTGTATTTCAGATCGAGCCAGGCAGCCCTGGCCAGGGCTACCGGGTTAAACCCGGGATGCCAGTAAAAATAATGATCCTCATACCGGATGATCGCCTGCCTGAATTTTTCGGGAACTGCCTCCGTTTCAGGAAACCGCCATTGCTGATCGGGGGAGATCTTGGCTCCCAGCAGGCTCCCGTTACGATCGAGTAAAACGGTGGAAAGAGGCTCGACGAACAGGGGCCGTGGCAACCAAAACCAGAACAGGACGATTCCAACTCCCAGCAAAAACATAACAATCCATTGCCGGGGCTTTATCTTCCAGGGCTTTTTCAGGACCAGGTTTATCCGGTCACTAACAATCTTCATCGTGTTGATGGTTTTACCTCTACCCATCGTCCGGGAACCCTGCCGCTGATGGTATTGTCATACATGGCTTCACAACGGGTCGCCGGCAGGTAAAACCTGCCAAGATAGGCCGCCATGAGCATCACCCGGAAAGTCTTGCTTTGCGAAGGGTTGAGATCAAAGAAGGTAAAGACCCTGTCATCGCGTACATCCTGGTAATCAAAAGCCGATGCGGCGGTCGTTGCCAGTGCCTGGTCACTGTTACGGCCATTGATCACCTCCCATCCCGACGGGAATACCTGCGAAAGGGCAAGCTGCAGGTAGGAACCCCTGAACCCGGGATTGGTAACGGTTACCTCTGCCATGAAGCTGGT